>JABAYZ010000197.1 GCA_018608735.1 Flavobacteriaceae bacterium
TTTTACCAATTGGAGTTGCTAGGATTTGTAAATGTAGGCCCCAATGCATATGTTTCATGTCGATTTACCAAATAAATGCCACCTCAAACAACAATAAATGCAGTGTAAACTCCGTAAAATCATGGTTTTCATCCGGGGGGTGTATACACTAAAACCAACTAAATAGAAACTCGATACGGAATTTATGATGAAACTTACAGTAGACACTGCTCATAACTGGCCTGTGAGAAACATAATATATAAAATCAGTAGGTTATAATCAACTGTTAATTATTTAGATAACACTAATAATACAGTGTGAGGTGTGTGCAGATTGTGACTTTTTATCGTTATTGTAGTATTTAATTGTGTCAAACTATGGGGCTATATATCCTTTCCACAACCAAACCTCAAAAAAGAAACCGACTTTAAAAGTAATAGTGGGGGTCTGGTTTTGTATGATTAGGCTAGAATTTTTGGCGTTTTTCTACTGGCAGACTATAATTACTGCCAGTTTTACTGCCAGTAAATGGGCTTATTCTGCCAAAATTGTTACTTTTGAGTTATTATTAACTATGGTAGTTGAGGGGCTAAAGTAAGTCTCTAAAGGGAGAGTTTTAACCATAAAAAACCCTCTCATTTCTGAAAGGGTTGGTAGTAGCGGGAACTGGACTCGAACCAGTGACCTTCGGGTTATGAGCCCGACGAGCTACCTACTGCTCTATCCCGCGATATAGGAGGACAAATATACAACCTTTTTGTAATTTTAAAAGAAAAATTGGAAATATATCTTACTGTTCAATGCTATTTGCTTCGAAAGAAGACAAGGAGTGCTCTAAAATACTAATGTTGAACTGTATAGGGTTACAACACACTTCACAATCTTCAATATAGTTTTGAAACGCCTGAGAAAAATCAATCAAAATTGATACTTCTTCCCAACAATGTGGGCATTGATAGAAGTGCTCTTCCATTACATTAGCGTTTCAATAGATTCTGTGATTTCCTCCCAATCGGACATAAGTTGATCGAGCTGATCTTTTTTGGCTTGGTAGCTCTCAAAAAAACCAGGTTTCGCCACGGTTTGATCGTAATTAAGCTCCATCTCTAAATCAATTGCTTTGATATCTTTCTCCAAAGCTGCTATGGAAGCTTCGGCCTTACTCAGCCGGTTATGAAGCGATTTGAGCTGCTTTTGCTCCTCATACGATTGCTTTGAAGTGGTCGTTTTTTGAGGCGTTTTAATTTGAGTTCGTTTCTCAACTTCTCGAAGGTTTTCAACCTGCCGTTGTTCTAAGTAAAAGTCAATTTCTCCTAAATATTGTTTGAGTTTTTGATCTTTAAATTCATAGACAGTCGAGGTCAATCCTTGTAAAAAATCCCTGTCATGAGAAACTATAATAAGCGTGCCTTCAAATTGCTGAAGAGCGGTTTTTAGGACGTTTTTAGATTTAATATCCAGGTGGTTGGTAGGCTCATCCATAATAAGCACATTCAACGGTTGAAGTAATAATTTTGCCAGTGCCAAGCGGTTCCGTTCACCTCCAGAAAGAACTCTGACATATTTTTCGGCCGCATCGCCTCTAAACAAAAAGGATCCTAAAATATCACGAACTTTGGAACGGTTGGTTTCATTCGCCGCATCGATCATGGTATCTAAAACGGTTTTGTTTCCATCTAAATATTCCGCTTGATTTTGAGCAAAATATCCAATCTGAACATTGTGCCCTAACTTCACCTCGCCTTTTGCATCTAAATCGCCTACTATAATTTTGGCAAGCGTTGATTTTCCTTGTCCATTTTGACCTACAAAAGCAATTTTACTCCCACGATCGACCATTAAATCAATATCCTGAAGGACTTTCAAATCGCCATAAGCTTTAGAAATCTGAGTGGCTTCTACCACAATTTTCCCTGGTGTTATAGAAGTAGGGAATTTAAGAGTCATTACACTATTATCGTCTTCATCCACTTCAATACGTTCAATCTTATCAAGCTTTTTAATCAACGATTGCGCCATGGTAGCTTTGGAAGCTTTGGCTCTAAATTTCTCGATGAGTTTCTCCGTTTGCTCAATTTGTTTTTGTTGATTTTTTTGAGAGGCTAACTGCAGTGATTTTTGTTCTTCTCGTAAAACAAGGTACTTCGTATAGGCTTTTGGATAATCATATATTTTACCCAATACAATTTCAATGGTTCGATTGGTCACATTGTCTAAAAACATTTTATCGTGAGACACAATCACAACGGCTCCAGAATAATTATTTAAAAACTGCTCTAACCAAATAATCGATTCAATATCTAGGTGGTTGGTTGGCTCATCCAATAACAGAATATCGTTGGTTTGAAGTAAGAGTTTTGCCAATTCAATTCGCATACGCCATCCCCCCGAAAACGTATCTGTTAGTTTATTAAAATCTTCGCGTTTAAATCCTAAACCGATTAATATTTTCTCGGTTTCACCTTGATAATTATATCCTCCTAAAATTTCATATTGTTCTTGAACTTCATTCAGTCCAACCATTAAATCATGGTAGCCTTGACTTTCATAGTCCGTACGTTCTGCAAGTTGGGTATTGATCTCTTCAAGTTGAAGCTCTAAGGCTTTAATTTCAACAAAGGCCTGGTAGGCTTCTTCGAGGATGGTGCGCCCTAAAACAAAATCGATGTCTTGTTTTAAAAATCCAATTTTAAGGTCTTTTTTTTCTTGAGCCACTTGACCTTCTGTATATTCTAATTCTCCAGAAAGTAGTTTTAGAAGTGTTGATTTTCCAGCACCATTTTTTCCAATCAAGCCCACACGGTCGCCACCACGCAAACGAAAGGATATGTTTTCAAACAAATAATCGCCTTGAAAGGATATGGATAACTTATGGATGTTTAACATTTAAAAATTGTAAAAAGGAATAATTATAAATAGTTTAGCACTTTGTAATAAGTTGCAAAAATAGGAAATTATGATATTAAAAAAAGGAAATAAACTGTATAGTATTTTAACAGGGAAGTGCCCGAAATGTCATCATGAATTAATGTACAAAAACCGCAATGCGTATCAGCTTTCACAGACCTTAGAAATGCACGAGCGTTGTGCGCACTGTCAAACTAAATACAAAATTGAACCGTCCTTTTTTTACGGCTCAATGTATGTGAGTTACGGCGTTGGAATTGGATTTGCGGTAGCAGCTTTCATCCTAACATTTATTGTTTTTGAACGTTCTTTAGTCTTTTCATTTATAGCCATTGTTTGTACGCTTATCGGATTTATGCCCATTATCATGCGACTTTCTAGAAATATATGGATCAACCTTTTTA
>JABAYZ010000265.1:0-2455 GCA_018608735.1 Flavobacteriaceae bacterium
TGTGAATACTTACCGAAACGTGAAAGTGCGGCTCAAACCAAGCAAGCCGATGGCAAGTTAACCGATCCTTGGCCTGGTTTCGCAAACCGTTGGGGAGTGGGCATGAAATTTATGCGAAAATAGTCAACTCCATAAGTATCACGGTTGCATGAAACACTAAATACACATAGATATTTATCAAGTCGATGTGTTTGTAGCAAAAACTTTCTCAGGATAGCCCCGTTGCAGTATGGGCATATTTACTTGGATAGCAGACGATTTATTACAAAAGATTGCTCAGGCAAATAATTTGTCTGAGACGGCTTTTTTTGTCCCTTATCAGGACAAGTTTCAATGACGTTGGTTCACCCCGTCCCATGAAGCGGACTTGTGTGGACACGCAACATTAGCTGCTGACCATGTATTGTTCACATATTTAGCCTATCAAAAATCTAAAATATGTTTCAGTACTAAAAATAGTGATTTGTTAGTCACTAATAAAGTCGAAGGAGCTAGAATTGGACTTTCTAGCATCTTTGCTTAAGTCAGTTGTACCGCCTGATAATTTATTATAGCTATTTTCCCGTAAGTTGTTGTTAGCTCATTTGGTAATTAACAACAGCCCTTTATAATTAAGCTCTAGCTTACAAAACAATATTTAACAGGAACATAGCCTTTATTATTAGGCCTAGGCATCAAGCTTAAAACGGTATACGCCAATTTTGATTACATAATCGAGCTTATAGATGAATCAGCGGTGGCCACATTGTCACCCAATTTATCCTTACAGAAATCCCTTGATTTTAGAGGTGTGATGGTTATTGCACGAGCGCGAAACATTTATTTTGTTAACCGCTGTTTTTTAAAACGCAATGTTGATGAAAATCGGCTAACAGGCTTTGTCCCTTGTGAACTGGCTCCCTATTGAGCACTAAATTGTCAAAGAACATTATTAAATTCATATAGTTATCAGCAAGAACCAGATTGATTACCTGCAGAATGTAAGGTGATAGAGTGTAGTTAACTCGGAAGGTTGTAGATTACATGCGTGGAAAAATTACTCTATAACAGAGCAAATTATAGAGAAGTTGTTTGTAGCATATGAACGAATACCGAACAGTCAACACTTTCAAGTGATAGCGAACTGTCAGGTTTTTTTACATAATGTAAACGCATGAACATTGTGTCGGAAAATCTGTACTAGGTCGCTGATTGTGTTCACTGGTGTAAGTTGCCAGCCATAGTTTAACCACCAATATTGCATGATAGCTGATATGAGCAATATTAATTTTTAACCTTGCAGAAAATCTTATAGATTGACAAGAACGCTATTATTTAAATTGACTACGCATTATTTAATCCCACGGCATTAAGTTCGAAGTGTATCAATACCTTTAAACTTTTTTGAATATTTTTAATGTTCAAAAGACTTGACCCCTTCGCTTGTAATTGGTCGTTATTTATATAACAATATTTGCAAGGGTTGACTTGGGTTGTTTTTAACAAAGGTACATTTCCTAATACCGCATTTACATTTTAACAATGTGAGTCGAGATACGTAAATTTTATTCAATTTGTGGTATTTTGCGGTACTCCATTGAGGAAAAAGGTATGAGCGTTTGAAAATGCTTGACTTTTTAGAAGTAACATCACACACAATGTAAAGGCAGAAGACCTATGACTAATCGATTTATTCAAACGCTCATTGTTGCGTTATTGCCAGTGTTTTTTCAAGTGTCTGCTGAAGAATTGGTCGCTCTTGTCCCTTTCACATCAGAAAACTCAGTATCAGCACTAGAAAAAAAGTTGTCAGACGAGGAGCAGCAGTTAATTTCTTTAGAAAAAGAACTTGTTGAGCGTCAGCAGGAAAAAACCATCATTTTGCAGCGACAAAAAGAGGTTTCTACAGAGTTAAAGGCGGCAAAAAACGCAAGAACTAGAGCAAAAGGTCAATTAGACCGTCAATTTGCAGCTGTTTTGCAAGATCCAACTATTGATATTATTGCAGCACAGCAGACATATCAGCAAGCATTTCAGTTACTAATGGATAAAGAATTGGAATTAAATACTGTTTCAGGTGAATTAATTCAGCAAGCTAAAGTAATTTCTGAAAATGCTAAAAATAATTTAAATGTAAAAGTTGATATTAAGAAGTTAGAAGAGCAGATTAAAGTCGCCCGCATAAAGCGAGTTCAAAAAGAATTATCTTACAGTGATACTGTAGGGGTTGCTCACAAAGTGACTTGCAATCTTCAAATGACCTTAGCTGAATGTGCTGAGCAAAGTAAAATAGTGACAATGCAAAAAGCGGTGCGAGCTTTTAGAAGTAATCTATTAAAAGGCTTAACTGAGAGAGAGCTTGCTAAATTACAAGCTGATAATGTTTCGTTAAATATTCATGTAGTTAACAGTCAGATTTTGAATAGTGGTTTTGAAGAAACGACTAATTTCTTAACTCGAGTCCAAGCGGAAATGC
>JABAYZ010000265.1:2465-3267 GCA_018608735.1 Flavobacteriaceae bacterium
GAAAAATATTGTGTCGAGCCTAAAAGTCGAATAGTGGCAATCAAAGCTCCAGATAGAAATTATAGCGGTCCAAAGAAGTGGTTGAGTGTTACGATTCGTTCAAACGTATATGATGACGGTGTGGTAGTTGATGGTGTTGATTACGGAAAGACACCTATCGACATTATGTTACCAAGTGGTATGCACAGATTTGAAATTCGAAAAGAAGGTTATCAACCTTACATTCGCGAACTCGAAGTAGACCAAGACCAAACAATTTGGACTGAACTGTTTAAGCAAAAGACAAGTAATGGTTGGCAGACAACTGCCATGAATAAACAGATAGAGAATTAACTTTCATGTTTTTTAAGAGCCCTCTTTAGAGGGCTTTTTTGTACCTAATTTTTCCTGACTGGAGGGTAAAACTCTGGTTGAAACCTTCATTTTTAACTTTAATGTGCAGAGAGTCGTTTGCCAACACTCTTGAACTAATTGATCCAAGTTGCAATCGAGAACATGTCTTATAAGGCATTTTGCTATTATCTAGAGTGTATTTTTAGTGAGCTTGTTTCAGATTACTTCATGTTTATTCTTTTCGAACGTGGCTGGCTCTTGGATAACATCCTGAACTTGAATTTTTTCCTTTACACTCCCCGTACGTTTAAAGATGTGGAGTAAAAATAAATGACTGATTTGGAGAATAAAGAGGTTGATGTGTTTTTGAACACTCGCCTAGATTTGTCGCTCTTGATGATTGGAATTCTATTATTCAAATTGAAAACTCCGACGCCCAATCAATCGAATATCTGTTGTCAGTATAGCC
>JABAYZ010000016.1 GCA_018608735.1 Flavobacteriaceae bacterium
TATTAATACCTGTGACTACAACCAAACCAAAGCAGCTACCATTGCGATTGCGGATTATGAAGGTCCTGTATACTTACGATTTGGAAGACCAGCTGTTCCTGTTTTTACACCAGCAGACCAAGTGTTTGAAATTGGAAAAGCCATTAAACTTCAAGAGGGATCAGATGTCACCATCGTAGCCACTGGACACTTGGTTTGGGAAGCGCTAGAAGCTGCCAAAGTATTGCATGAACAAGGCATTTCTGCAGAGGTCATAAACATTCACACGATCAAACCCTTGGATGACAAAGCAATCCTTGACTCTGTTGCCAAAACTGGGTGTATTGTTACTGCTGAAGAACACAACCACTTGGGAGGTTTAGGCGAAAGTGTAGCGCGAGTCTTAGCGCTTCACCATCCAACTCCACAAGAATTTGTTGCTACAGATGACACCTTTGGAGAGTCTGGTACACCAGTTCAATTGATGGAAAAATACGGTCTTAATAGTGATAGTATTGTTGAGAAAGTACATAAAGTTATAAAGCGAAAATAACACTAATAACCTTACTATTTAGAGCATAAAAAAGAGTCGCAAAAGCGACTCTTTTTTATATCTTATATTTTACCGCGTATTATTCTGTTTCTATGACAGCAGATTCAGTTGGATCCAAATAATTAAAAAAACCATTTCCATTAGTATCCACTAAGGAGATACGATTGGCAGAATAAGTGCCTCGGTCGGAATCATATTTGATAGGAGATATGAATTGAGTAGAATCCAAGTCAAGGTCATTTAATACGTTTTGTAACACTAATTCATCCGTTTCAGTAAATACTTCCTTACGTATTTCATCTGTTGTCAGAGTCCCATCACCATCATCATCTTGGTCTAAGAAATTAGGAAATGTGTTGCCGTCAGTATCCGAGCTAAATAGGTCAGCATTATCTTTTATATCTTCCATGTAGGATGGGATATTATCCATATCATGATCGTTTGTCTCAGTTTGCAGCAATTCGAACTTAAAAATTAAGTTTGAATAGGAAGGGATTTGACTCACAGACCTTGCATAGTATCCTAAACCCGAAGGTAAAAACATGACGCCCATTCCATATCCGTCAAAGGAAACTGTCCCATCTGAATTGGTGGTAAATGAGCTTGCCACATTAAAATATGGCATAACACGGTTCCAGCCTGGAATAACATATACCAAATCAAAAACTACAGGTGTAGACGCGTTATCAAATTCGGTACCATCCATAAGGAATCCCGTATAATTGACACGTACATTGTCACTAAATGTAGGAGATTTAGTGCCTATACCTTTTTTAATTTCCAAAATGTAATATTCATATTCAACCTCTAAATAAGTCGTTTCTTTGAGTTCCACTTCAGACATTAAAAGTGTTGAGCCAGTAGGTACGGTTTCGCCTTCTTCTAAGGGTGTAATCACAAGATCATCGATAGTAGGATTTTCCAAGGCATTAACTTCCGCAGAATTATAATAATGTGTGTTCAGATAGTTGACAAGAGTATCATTATCTTTTACTTGCTGCTCAGTACGGTCATTTTCTGGAACAACAGGGATAGCATTATCATCATTATTGCACGAAACTACAGTCATAATTAGTAGACAAATGACAAGAAAGTTAAATTTATAATTCATAAAATTTTATTTGATGGCGCAAGATACAATATTATAGTATTTTTGTATAATACATTAACGTTGTTTTAAACATTTTATGAGAATCGATAAATATTTATGGTGTGTTCGTTATTACAAAACTCGTAATATCGCCACAACAGCTTGTAAAAAAGGGCATATCAAAGTAAACGAAGCCGTTGTAAAACCCAGTAGAGAAATCTTCCCAACAGACAAGATCAGGGTTCGTATTAATCAAGTGAACTATCAATTGACGGTACAAGACATTCCACCAAGTCGTGTTGGCGCCAAACTCGTTGACATTTACAGAACAGATACCACACCTAAATCTGAATTTGAAGCCCAAGAATTGTTAAAGTACTCAAAAGATTATTACCGTGAAAAAGGTGAAGGGCGACCTACCAAGAAAGACCGTCGAGAAATTGACGACTACCTAGAAAGCGATGAAAAAAAAGATTAATTCAAAAGAATAAAAACGGTTTTTTTATCTTTGAGCAAAATAACACTATGGATTTAATTGAAAATTGCATTTTAAATCACGACGAAATAAATCATAAAGTAAAGCGCATTGCATATCAAATTTATGAATCTAATGTCGAAGAGCAAGATATTATTCTTGCCGGCATAGCATCAAATGGGTATTTGTTTGCAGAGAAACTTAGGATTGCTCTTCTTGAAATTTGTGACATCAATCCGATACTTTGTAAGGTGATTATTGATAAAAAACATCCAACAAACCTCATAACAACTTCCCTTTCAAAAGAGGAATACACCAATAAATCGTTAGTACTTGTTGATGATGTTTTGAATTCAGGAACGACTTTAATCTATGGTGTAAAACACTTTTTAGATGTGCCTTTAAAACAATTCAAAACCGCAGTACTTGTCAATCGAAATCACAAAAAATACCCAGTCAAAGCCGACTTCAAAGGCTTGTCATTATCAACTTCATTAAATGAGCACATCACTGTAACCTTTACTGGACAAGAAACGAAAGTAATTCTAGAGTAATTTTAAAGTAATTTTGGCTACAATATCTTCAACAGAAAGTGCGTCTGTTTTAATTCCAATTTCTGCTTGGTTATAATACGATGAACGTTCAAACAAATGTTTGGCTATAAATTCTGGAATATCATCATCTTTAAGGTTGGCAATCAAAGGTCGTTTGGCTTTTTCATTTATCAAACGTTGAGATAAATTTTTAATAGGCACATTTAAAGTAATGGTCACAACATTTGGATGATTTACTAGAAACTGCATGGTATCTGCATAGCATGGTGTCCCTCCACCAAGCGCTAAAACCAATGAATCCGATTGATTACAGATCTGTTTGACTGCTTCTGATTCAAGTGTTCTAAAATAAATTTCACCTTTTGAATTAAAAATTTCTGATATCGTTGTCTTTTGATTTTGTTCAATATAATCATCTAAATCTAAAAAATTAATGCCTAAATTTTCCGCAAGTAACTGTCCAACAGTGGACTTACCCGACCCCATATATCCTAACAAAACAACGATCATACTTCTACAAATATTTGATTTAACACTACTAAAAATTAACTAGAACAAAAAAACGAAAAATAATCTGAAAAAGCATTGTATAATTAATTAATCCCTTT
>JABAYZ010000205.1:0-2570 GCA_018608735.1 Flavobacteriaceae bacterium
AAGAAGAACCGCATTAAAAAATATTGGACTTTCGTTTGGAGCACTAACCTTAAGCTCAACAGTTGTAAGTTTATTTGAAAGTTGTCAAACAGGAGAAGGTGTTTGGACTCCAGAATTTTTCACATCTCAACAAGCTGATTTAGTTAGCAAGATAATCGACGTAATTTTACCTACTACTGACAATATACCCGGTGCAAACGACCTTAATCTAACTCAATTCATGGATGGTTATATGGCACTTGTTTCAAGTCCGGAGGACAAGGAATTTGCTAAAATGTCGTTACCTATAGTTTCTAAATTAGCACTTGAAGGAGCTGGTAAGAAAGAAGTTTCTGAGCTGACAAACGAAGACATAGACGCACTATTAAATCGTTTCTTAAGAGCCGACAAAGCAATACAAGATTCGCGATGGGAGACACTTAACGCTTGGGCTGAGGCTAAAGAAAAAGGTGAAATAAATGCTGTTCCAGAAGAAGCAGCAGCACATTCTATAATTAATAGTTTGAGGAATTTAGTAGTTTCTGCTTTTAAAAACTCGGAAGTGATTGGCGAAACGGTCTTAATATATAGACCAATTCCAGGAGAACAAAAAGGGTGTGTTGATTTACAAGAAGCTACTGGAGGAAGAGCTTGGTCTCCTCTTTAATTGATTAAACACATCAAAAAACTTGGACAGAAGAGATTGAAAAAATATTAGAAAATAGAGTATGTATAATTTAGGGTATGATATTGGTAGCTCAACGGTTAAGATTGCTCTGGTTGACGCAAAAACCAACCGTGAAATTGACGTTTTAACCCATCCAAAAGAAGAAATGCCCATTTACGCAGCCCAGTCAGGCTGGGCGGAACAAGATCCTGAGCTATGGTGGACTCATCTTTGTGAAGGCACCAAAAAAATACTTTTTGAAAATAAAATACAGAGCAAAGAAATTTTAGCCATTGGAATCTCCTATCAAATGCATGGTTTAGTACTCGTTAATCAAGCTAAAAAAGCCATTCGAAAATCAATCATTTGGTGTGATAGTAGGGCGGTAGAAATAGGGAATGATGCAGCTCAAGAGATAGGAGAAAAAAAGTATGGTACTCATTTATTAAATGCTCCAGGAAATTTTACAGCCTCCAAGTTAAAGTGGGTAAAAGAGAACGAACCTGAACTATTTGCTCAGGTATCACATTTTATGCTACCCGGTGATTTTATTGCATTAAAGTTAACAGGTGAAGTTACCACTACCATAAATGGACTCTCTGAGGGTATGCTTTGGGATTATAAAGAAAAAAAAGTGGCTGATTGGCTATTAACTCACTATGGTATTGATCCTTTATTAACACCACCTTTAGTGGAGAATTTTGAGAATCAAGGAACCGTTACTAAAAATGCTTCTTTAAAGACAGGGTTGCCTAGTGGTATTCCAATACGATATAGAGCAGGCGACCAACCAAACAATGCAATGACTCTAAATGTCCTTAAGCCTGGAGAAGTAGCTGCTACAGGTGGTACCTCAGGTGTCTTATTTGCTGTTACCGATAGAAAAACTTCTAAGGAGTACCATAGGGTAAATCATTTTGCTCACGTAAACTACACTAAAGAACGTCCAGTGTTAGGTACTTTACTTTGTATAAATGGTGCAGGAATTTTGTACAGTTGGATTAAAAAACTAACTCAGGCAAGTACGTTTCACGAAATGAATATGTGGGCCTCTTCAATTGCCATAGGATCTGAGGGTCATATAAATCTTCCTTTTGGAAATGGAGTGGAGCGAATGCTATATAATAAAACTCCAGGGGCTCTTTTAAGTAATCTTAATTTAAATGTTCACACAAGAGGACATATATGCCGTGCGGCACTAGAGGGAATTGCTTTTTCATTTGCTTATGGAATGGAAATTATGCAGCAAGACGCCTTGACATTGGATGTTGTCCGTGCAGGTAATGATAATTTATTTCGTTCTGATATATTCTCACAAACAGTAGCAACTCTAATTGGAAAGCCCATAGAAATTTATAATACTACTGGAGCAATTGGAGCTGCAAGGGCTGCAGGTATTGAAAATAAATCTATAAACGATTATTCCCAAAGTGTTGCCTCTATGGATTTTGTGTCAGAGGTGTTACCTATAAAAGAGAAACAAGCTTATATCGAAGCCTATCATAAGTGGAAACAAGAATTAACAAGGGCATTAAATAATTTAAATTAATAATTGAACATGATACATTTAGGCCAAAAAGAATTTTACAAAGGAATTGGAGCGATTTCATTTGAAGGAAGAACATCTGATAATCCCCTTGCTTTTAAATATTATAATCCAGTTCAGCTAGTAATGGGAAAACCGATGCGTGAGCATTTTAAGTTTGCGGTAGCCTATTGGCATAGTTTCTGTGGTCAAGGTGGAGACCCTTTTGGTCCTGGAACACAAAAATTTGCTTGGGATCAGTCTAAGGATCCAATACAGAGAGCTAAGGATAAGGCGGATGCGGCTTTTGAATTTATTACAAAAATGGGCTTTGATTATTTCTGTTTTCATGATGTAGATTTGGTTGATGAAGCTCCAACTTTGGCTGAAAATGAAATA
>JABAYZ010000205.1:2580-3254 GCA_018608735.1 Flavobacteriaceae bacterium
AAATACGCCTTCAGCAACTAACTGAATACATTGCCCAAAAGAAAAAAGATTCAGGTGTAAAGCTTTTATGGGGGACAGCAAATTGTTTTTCTAATCCTGCTTATATGAATGGAGCAGGTACTAATCCAGATTTTAATGTGGTAGCTAGGGCAGGTGCTCAAATAAAAATGGCACTAGATTGTACAATTGCACTACAAGGTGAAAATTATGTTTTTTGGGGTGGACGTGAGGGTTATATGTCTTTATTAAACACTGATATGGGACGTGAACTAGATCACATGGCACAGCTGTTAACTATGGCAAGAGATTATGCGCGTGGGCAGGGCTTTAAAGGAAGCTTTTTTATTGAACCAAAACCAATGGAACCTATGAAGCACCAATATGATTTTGATGCAGCTACTGCCATAGGATTTTTAAAAGAAAACAATCTAGACCAAGATTTTAAACTGAATATTGAAGTAAATCATGCCACTCTAGCACAGCATTCTTTTGAGCATGAATTAACGGTAGCGTCAAATGCAGGGATGCTAGGTAGTATTGATGCAAACAGAGGCGACAATCAAAACGGATGGGATACCGATCAATTTCCAGTAAATCTTTATGAGGTGACAGAAGCAATGTTGGTATTTCTTCAGTCTGGTGGCTTGCAAGGGGGTGGTGTCAATTTTGATGCT
>JABAYZ010000183.1 GCA_018608735.1 Flavobacteriaceae bacterium
CAGATCGTTCGGGTGCATCTAAAGTGGTAGAAAAATGTAGTTTGCCAATTACAGATTACAATTGTGTGGATATGTTGATTACAGAATTAGCTGTATTTAAATTTATTGAAGGGCAATTGACATTAATTGAACTATTACCCGGGAGCACCTTAGAAGAAGTGAGATCTAAAACAGAAGCAAAATTTATAGAAAAACTTAAATAAAAAATGAAAGAATCCTATATAGTTGACGCAGTACGAACACCCATTGGAAACTTTAGAGGAGCTTTGGCTCATGTTCGTGCAGATGATTTGGCTGCCATACCCATCAAAGCACTCTTAGAAAAACAGCCTAACCTACCCAAAGAAGCCATTGATGACGTGATACTAGGCTGTCATAATCAAGCAGGTGAGGACAATAGAAATGTTGCTAGAATGGCTTTATTGTTGGCGGGATTACCCTATACTGTCCCTGGTGAAACCATCAATAGATTGTGCTCCTCTGGGATGTCTGCTATTGTTCACGCCAATAGAGCGATTAAAGCAAATGATGGAGATGTATTTATTGTTGGAGGGATGGAACATATGTCACGGGGTCCTTTAGTGATTTCAAAGCCTAGTTCTCCTTTTGGGAACGATTCAAAGATGGAGGATTCAAGTTTTGGATGGCGCTTTGTAAATAAAAAGCTCAACGAAATGTATGGTACAGATGCCATGGGAATCACGGCAGAAAATCTAGCTGAAATTTTTAGTATTAGTCGTGAGGATCAAGACTTATTTGCCTATAACTCTCAACTAAAAGCATCCGAAGCACAACAAAATGGTATTTTAGCGGAAGAGATTTGTGAAGTAGTAATTCCACAGCGAAAAGGGGATCCAATTCGTGTGACTCAAGATGAATTTATAAAACCCAATACATCTTTAGAAAAACTAGCTACACTTCGTACGGTTTTTAAGAATAAGGGGACTGTTACGGCTGGGAATTCCTCTGGTTTAAATGATGGCGCCGCAGCAATGATCGTTGCATCAGAAAGGGCATTAAAAAAATATAATTTAAAACCAAAGGCAAAAATTGTTGCTTCTGCAGTTGTGGGTGTAGAACCTAAAATTATGGGGATTGGACCAGTACAGGCAACTAAAAAGGTTTTAGAAAAAACGGGATTGACCTTAGATCAAATGGATGTACTGGAATTTAACGAAGCTTTTTCTGCACAAGCACTTGCCTGCACAAGAGCATTAGAACTAGCAGATGATGATCCAAGAATTAACCCCAATGGTGGGGCAATAGCAATTGGCCACCCATTAGGAATGTCTGGAACAAGGATCGTACAAGCGTTGGTAAATGAATTGAAAAGATCCAACGGGAAGTATGGTCTAGCAACTATGTGTGTAGGGGTAGGCATGGGTTATGCGATCATTATCGAAGCTGTAAACTGATTTTAGAAAACAATACTTCAATCCTAGTATCGTATTTATGAAAACCATACTTTTTTATGTTAACATTTTTACCCTGCTTTGTGCCTGTCAAAGTGCATATAAAAATCAATCTATACCAGAGGGTATGGTCTGGATACCCCCAGGAGAATTTGTTCAAGGAGCTCTACCCAGTGATACGATGGCAATGAATCACGAAAAACCCGCACATAGAGTCTCAATAAGTGGATTTTTTATCGATACAACAGAGGTAACCAATGCTCAATTTAAAAAGTTTGTTGTAGCTACCCAATACGTTACCCTAGCTGAACGTGCTGTTGATTGGGAGGAAATGAAAAAACAATTGCCTTCTGGTGTTTTAAAACCTCACGACAGCTTATTACAACCGGGGTCATTAACGTTTAAACCTTCCCAAGAGAAGCTTCCAAATTTATATGATTTTTCCCAATGGTGGCGATGGACTATTGGGGCTAATTGGAAGCATCCACAAGGACCTAATTCCTCGATTGAGGGTAAAGACAATCATCCTGTTGTACATATTGCTTATTTAGATGCACTTGCATACTGCAAATGGGCCGGCAGAAGTCTTCCAACGGAAGCACAATGGGAATATGCTGCAAGAGGGCAACAACAAGGAATTTTTCCTTGGAATTCAGACAACACTCAACTCTTCAAACAAGCTAACACGTGGGATGGCAGTTTTCCAGACACAAATAGTTTGAAGGATGGCTTTTTAAGAACTGCAAAAGTGGGCAGTTTCCCTCCCAATAACTTTGGTTTATACGATATGAGTGGAAATGTTTGGGAATGGACTTCTGATTGGTATAATACTCGGTATTATAAAAACATAAAAGAAGATATAATAGTCAATCCAAAAGGTGCGTCTATGGCGTTCAATCCGAATAACCGATACACCTCTGAAAGAGTTATTAAAGGGGGCTCTTTTTTATGCAATGCATCCTATTGCGCTAGCTTTAGGATTTCGTCAAGAATGGCGAGTTCAGAAGATTCCTCTTCAGAACACAAAGGGTTTAGGACAGTATTAAACGTAAAATAAACTCCCTCAAGTTCAATAAAATGATAATATAAATATTGAATTTCTTAATGCTTCTATTTTATAATTAGCTTTTTTCTAAATTATTTTCTTAAACTAAACTCTATATAAAGGTCTTTGCCGCTATCGACCATTGAAAATACAACTACTTATAATCTCTGTTTTCATACAAGTATTTTGATGTTTAAAAAATAATTTATGAAAAATTTCCTTCCTTAAAACCTTATTAAAGAAAAAACCCTGCTCATCAATTGAACAGGGTTATCATTCTTGGAATACATTTAAACAAATCATCAAATGATTAACTAACGTTACGGTAAGTACATTTAGACTTGACTTCTGTCCGAGTTTCATAATACTGCAATGCAGAGATTTTGTAGGAACGTTCTCCTTCATTTTTAAATACAGGGATGGCCCCTTCTTTAATCCGGTTCCTAATGGTTTTCTTGCATACCCCTTCAATGAATGCAACTTCTCCAACACTTAGGTACTCTGGTTTTTGTTGTACATGATCATAAATGGATTCAAGCTTTGGAACAATCTGCTGCAAGATGTAAATGGTTTGCTCCTGCATCTTTGAAAAATTGACCAAAGTTCTTGTTAATCCTTTTGTTACATCATCCGTTTCTTGGTAGTTAAACTTCATATCATATTAATTTTAGACAAAGTTCAGAACTGATTTTGAAATAAACGACAGATTCTCCCACGACTTATTAAACTAAGGTGTTGATAAACATGAAAGTAGCTTAACCAAGCTACTATTTAAAGTCATTAACCCCTACCC
>JABAYZ010000217.1 GCA_018608735.1 Flavobacteriaceae bacterium
GCAACAGAAGGCAATTGAATAAAGAATTCTTCATTACTAAAGTCGAAGCCGCCATCCCCCAAAATAAGTAGGTCATCAGTAGGTTGAACATTATAAGTACGAGCATCAGAGGTGACGACATTAAAAGCAGGGGCTTCAGGAGTAGAGTCAAAAACGGGGGTCCAAGCCGTGCCGTTAAAGCTGTAGTACCCTGTGGATGTCACAGAGCTTGTTTGCCCTGTGGGTGCAGTGTCTGCAGCAGTGACATATACCATCACACCCGTTTGCGCTGTGGTATAGTTTTTGGCTCTTAATTGGTCACCTGTAAGGCGTGGTGGAATAATCCCATCTAAAGAACTTGCGTTTGCAGGATCTCCTACAACCTCTAAGGTTGCTGATGGTGAAGGGGTTCCAATCCCTACTTGTGCAAAGGTGGTTAAGCTTGCAGCAAAAAACAGGGCTGCAAAATATTGTTTTTTTGAATGTTTCATTTGTTTTTGTTTGAGAAGTATTTCACTAAAATTAAAAATAAAATTTAAGAGGTATTCAATGCCTCTTATTGGTTTCTAAACCTAAAGTTGGTTAATCTCCATTTATTTCTACATAGATATCATTTCCGAGGTGCATAAACGAATCGATATTACCATGGCGTACATCCGCACGAATAGGAGTTGTAGGAGAGTCCTCAAGATATCTCTGATGATGATAATCTTGCGATAAGGAGATGTGCAGATATTGCAAAGCAGCATTATGATAGAGATGAAAAATTCTGCCAATAGGCATATTAGGCGGGAATGTAGTTACAGCAAAAGAGGAGGTACCAGTAGAGGTGACAGATTCAACAGAGCCAGCAAATTCGATAAAGACGTCAGTAGGTTGAGCCATATAATCACCCGTTGTTGTAACGGTAGTAACATCCAGACCACGAGGTATATCGGCTGGTCTTATAGAAGAGGGAATCCAAACAGTACCGTCAAAGGCGTAGTACCCTGTGGTTGTCACATTGATTGTTTGGCCTGCTGGAGCAGTGTCTGCTGCAGTGACATATACCATAGCACCCATTTGTGTTGGGGTGTAGGCTTTGGTTCTTAGTTGGTTGCCTGTAAGTTGAGGATAAATAACGCCATCCATAGCTGCTGAGTTTGTGGGATCTCCCACAATGTCTAAGGAGGCTGCTGGATTTTGGGTTCCGATCCCTACTTGTGCAAACGTGGTTAAACTTGCAGCAAAAAGCAGGGCTGCAAAAAAATGTTTTTTTAAATGTTTCATAAATGTTTCGTTTGTTTTTAAAGTATTTTTAGGGGCTTAATGTTAAGTTTTGAGTTTATTTAATGAGTTGTATATTAAATTCCCACAAAATGCGCATAGACTCCATTGCCTGTGTGTATTATGCGAAGACAATCGCCTCTTCGGATGTGCGCGGCTCTTGCATTTTGAGAATGTAGTCCCATCTTTAGAGGAGGATCAAAAAACATTATGGCATATAAATCCTCACAATTATTAATGACAAAAAATTCTTGGCCAATAGCGACATCTGCAGAAGCAGGGGGCAAACGGAATTGAAACCAATTGAAACCGTAGTCTTCTAACCAGTTTTGGAATAACACTTGATTAGTATTTAGACCCTCTGTTCCAGTAACGCCAATATATTCGATTATTTCGTCCGTAGCCAGAATTTGATAATTGTTGTCGGTAGTCTTTGTAATAGTTTTAAAATCTTCATTATTAGAAATTGGCTGCCATAGAGTTCCATCAAAATAATAGTATTTTATGTTAGTTACATTGATTGTTTGGCCTTCGGGTGTAGTGTCTGGTGCAGTGACATATACCAATGCGCCAGTTTGCGCAGGGGTGTAGGTTTTGGCTCTTAGTTGTTCACCAGTAAGGCGTGGTGGTTTGATCCCAATTAAAGCATCAGGGTCATCAGCATCTCCTACAACCTCTAAGGTTGCTGCGGGGGTTGTGGTTCCAAACCCTATTTGTGCAAAGGTGTTTAAGCTTGCAACAAAAAAGAGGGTTATTAGAAATGGGTGTTTAAAATAGTTCATTTGTAATTGGGTTTTAGAGTTTTTTTTAAATATTTTTCTGTTATGAAATGGCATCCATATCTGCCGTTTTGAGAGGTTGTGGTGGTTCTGTTTTTAAGTATGTTTCGGGCGTATCAAATCGCAGCGTTCCAAAGTTGGAAGCACGTCTAGTCCTAAACATCATGGTTGTATGTTGTTGCTAAAGTACTGTGCGTTGTAATGTTAAAGGCAGCGGCCTCTTGTAAGTATAAATCCTTGGAATATATATTAGAAAGTATAAGTGAGTCAGAACCGATGGTTGGGTTCTTTTGAGTTTTTAGAATCGTTTCTAAGGATTCAAAATCAGCATTTTTTAGACGCAAGTTTAGAAGTTGAAAGCTGTTTTTTGAAATGCTTAGATGTTGAGAGTGTTTTGCATTAAGCAATAACCCCTTATTCGGATGAATAGAAGTATTGACATGGTTGGTTTTACCGCGTGAGTCTAAAAAAGATGATTCCTTATGTAGTGAAACAATCAGGTCTTTGTGACTATAGACTTGGTCTTTTACTGTGAGGTAAAATAACATAAAAACCCCAAAAATCCATATAGGTTTTAGGATTCCAATATATTTTAATTGGATAGTAGGTACTTTCACTTTTTAGTTTTTAGATAGCTTGGGGCTATTTTAGTTTGTTGTTGTTAGTTTTTTTTTACGAGTTATTTTGGTTAAGACTGGTTTATAGTGTTAATTATTATCAATTGTAGTGCTGCTTCTTAAATTCTGAAATTAAAAATTCTCTACTCTTTATTATTTTTTGCATTGCTAACACGGCTTCTGTATTGCACCTTCTATATCTAGAACGAGCCGTTTCTTTGTTGCAATTAATCATTCTTCCTAAAGTGATATAATCCCCACTTTTAATCTTTCTTTTTATTTGACCTTTAATTCGGTCGGTGTCTATTATATTCATATATTTGTATAGTTAACCAAACAAATTGAAATGCAAATGTATAAAATTATATACAAAAAGCAAATTTAATGGAAAAGATATTATACAATACAATTGATAGGATAAAGGAAGTCATTGATTATAAGAAGTTAAGCGTAAGAAAATTTTCTTCATCTATTGGTATTTCTCATAGTCTAATAGGCAAAATAAAATCGATAGGTTCTGATAAATTGGAAACTATTTTATCCGTTTATTCGGATATTGATGCTGAGTGGCTTTTGACAGGGAAAGGCCACTGGAAAAAGGAG
>JABAYZ010000001.1 GCA_018608735.1 Flavobacteriaceae bacterium
ACGCTGAACCTAGAGCGTGGTGTGACGACACATGCACTTAGCAGACAGTTGGGCAACAGCACTGAGATGATAGACAGGCATTACAGTAAGTACAGTCCGCTGCTGAATGCTGAGGTGCATAGTGGGAGGAAGCGCTGAAACGTCACGAGCTTAAAAGACTTACTATTTTAACATGAAATGATTTTTTACGTTAGCATTGACTCGGTGAAAACAAATCTTTTTTATAGACTCAATATACGAAGATTGTGTGCTCTTTTGCCTATTCTTTTAAGAACTCGAAAAAGCGTTATTGTTGGTTTGCAAAGCCAGGCCTACTGTCAACAACGAGGAAAAATATGTTAGAAACCCTAAATGAGTTTATTTTGCGGGCAGACCCATGGTGGGTTATATTTTTTGCTCTAGTCCTTATAGCGATCGATTGGATATTTATTAATAGTGAAGTCTTCCTCGTTATTGGGATTGCAGCTCTTAAACTATCTGTGACATTATTTATATTCGACGATTTCCAACAAATAGTTTGGTTAATACCATTATTCCTTTTTACATCATTTTTCTTCCAAAGAACTTTATTTAATGGATTAATTTCAAGCAAACTACCAGATGAAAACTTAAATTTCGTAGGACTTACGGGCACAATTAAAAAACACTCCAACGAAAACCATTCAAATGACGTGTTCTTCAATTATGAAGTTTCAATAGAGCCCAAAGCTGACGTCAGCGTTGAAACTGCCAATGTAATTTTACCTGATGGACGCCAACTAACAGTTTCCAATCCCAGCGGCTTTAAGGATGGGGAGTTGGTAAAAATATCGTTCTACAACAACGGAATAGCGACTGTAAAAGGAAAATAATAATGGATAATCTAAACTCATATATAATCGATGGACAGATTGCTACGTTTGTTGCAGTTGTTCTGTTTCTTCTACTTTTTATCTTTACCGGAGTAAAAAGAGTAGATGAAGGTAGAGCAAAAATAGTTGAACGCTTAGGTCGAAGACATAAAGTTATCAGACCTGGCCTGAATGTAATCGTTCCAATACTCGACAAAATAAAAGTTAATGATTTTGTCTTGGAGACAATTCTTGATGGCGCAAGAAGGCCTCTTGTATCTAAAGCGGGTATTTCCATTGCTGAACACAGAATGGATCCCCCCGTACAGAAGCTAATGGCAAGAGATAATAGTGAAATTAACATTGATTCAGTTGTGTATTTTCGTATCACAGATCCCATTAAAATTGTTTACGACGTAAACGATTTTGCCGGAAGTTTTGAGTCTCTGATCCAGACCACCCTTCGTCAAGAAGTCGGAAAATATGATGGCGACACAATAATAACAGCAAGAGAAACTTTATCTGACGCACTGAAAACCACCTTACTGGATGCTTCCAACAGTTGGGGTATCACTGTCCTAAGGGTTGAAATAGAACACATTGGCTTTGAAGAAAAAGTTAATAAGGCTTTGTCCGAGGCGAGAGAAGAAGAACTTTTGAGGCGAGCAGACTTAGTCGCCAAAAAAGCTGAAGCGGAACAGCAATTATTATTAGCTGAAGCAAAGAGAAAATCTGACATACTAGAGGCAGAGGGTGAAAAACAAGCTCTAATTTTACGGGCCGAAGGTGATTTCCAAGCTAAAAAGCTCGAAGCAGAGGGCGCCTTCTTAATTCAAAGTAGAGAGCAGGAAGGCAAGGCTAAAGGTTACGCAGCTATCGCAACTGCGTTGAAAGAAAACCCCGAAGCGATTGTTGCTCTCGAAGCACTTAAAGCACAGGCACTTGTTGCAGAAAGCCTCGGTAATTCCTCGAATTCCATGATTATTCCAGCAGAGACTGCTGGCCTTTTTGGAGCAATGGGATCACTTATGAAGGCCTATGAAACGACAAAAACACAAAACTCTCAATTACATTCTCAAGCTCCGAAAGGCTCACAAACTGCTTCTAAAACAAAAGCAGCTGATGAGTGACGGTTGTTTTCTAACTGTTGATGAACTAATGATGATGAGCTGATGACAATCTTAAAAAATTCTATCAAATACCCGATACTTGGCTCTAATACAAAAGCACTGCCAAACAAAGCTTGTTAAAATTGCGTACTACACTGCGCAACCTCACTCACGTACACCATTATAGTTCCATTTCTTCACAGATACGCACACAGACAGTCTCGACTAGGTGAGGCCCCTTAAAGCAAAGTGATCCTGAAGTAGGCTACACAAAAATAAATTAGGAACCAATACACCGGCTTCAATACCTACGCACTTTCCGCCATCTTTAATAAATGGTACTAATAGGGCCTCGACTATATTTTTTACATTGATGCCATAAATATGGTATCTAATATTTTTTATTACCCATAATTTTATAATGAACCAAATCCCGAGTACAGTCCATAGCGTCAAACCAGGCATTTGATGTATTTAAATGCCTTTCCACTAAGTCCGCTTGTTGCTGTTCCGTAACACTTGGTGATTGCGTTTCTTGCAACTTTTTATAAAATTCTGGAACTGCAGCATACAAATACCCCCTTGAAAAGTTGGCTTGAAAACTATCGGGCAACTCCATGGATTCAAACATATTCTTGCTTTGATTTGCATACCTTTCAAGTCGCACCAAGCAACTATTTATCCTGGCTATATCATAATCGGAATAGGTTATACTTTTTTGCTCTTCAATAATTGACGAAGGAAGCGTCTCAGAAATAAAATTATTGGACAACTCAGATTCACAAATTAATTGACCGTTAAACTCTTCTTGCTTAATCGACCCCGTGACGATATTTACTTCTCGATATACAGACCGAGATACGTAGATTGGTTTTTCTGGTGAAAAATCTGTGCTCTTTGCTAAATAATCCTTATACTGAAAACTTACATCATTTTCGGTTTCCTCTCTGAAACAGGTACCGCCGATACATGTATAAGGGTATGCTGAACCATCAATTGAAAAATACTTTTGGGATTCATACTCGTTAAAGTTAACCTCAATATTTTCTAACGAATGCGTTTCATTTTCAGATGATAAATAAAACTCCGTGCATACTATATTTCGTGAATCTGCGATTGCATTACCCGATGAAAAAACACAAAACATGGCAGGATAGAAAAATTTAATCATATTAACTCCCATTATACTTGTTTCTTGAAACCATTTTACGGTTTCAATTTAGCACTTATACCACGAAAGTGCTTCCACATGACAACCTTCCTTTTCATGACTTAGTCGGCCAGGCCAACGGGT
>JABAYZ010000275.1 GCA_018608735.1 Flavobacteriaceae bacterium
AGAGTAGGTCGTCGCCTTCTTCAAAACCCTCTACATAACTGTAGAGGGTTTTTTTTTAGAGTAAATTCTGATGAGTATCCCAATAGACTTTATAATTGTACCTTTACAATTCAAATTCTTGTTTTAGCCTCATGAGTTATCCTACTTTACCCTGTAAAAATTGTAACCAAAAGTACCGCAAGAACTTTATGTTTTGCCCACATTGTGGACAACAAACCAAAGAGCAACTTACCGTTGGACTCTTGTTTTACAATACCATCATTAATTATTTTTCTTTTGATGCCCGCTTTTTTAAAAGTATCCAGCCCCTTCTTTTTAAACCAGGCTATTTAGCTAGAGCGTTTATTGATGGAAAACGCTCAACCTATTTACATCCTGCGCAGTTGTATTTGTTTATATCGGTACTGTTCTTCTTTTTGATAACTACTTTGGTCGTCTCTGACAATATCAAGGAACTGGATAATACTATATTAAACACATCTTTAGTGTTACCTAAAAACGAGGATTCTTTAATTGAGAAAAGTCAACTGATTTCTAAAACTGATTCATTAGAGCGTTTTGCTGTGGAAAATAGCAATTCTATTACTTTAGGAAAGTTCAGTTCCAAGAAGTTAGATTCGTTAATTGGTTTAAAAGCCCCTGAAAAGCAAATTCTGATGGCGATGGGGATGAAGGAGAATGCGGGGTTTTTAATGAAAAAATTTTTTGCCCAAGGACTTAGTTGTACAAGCAAAGATCGGCGGGTACATTGCTTAATACGATTAATGAAACCTTACCAATTGCAGTTTTTGTTTTACTGCCAATTTTCGCTTTTTTATTAAAACTTTTCTTTTTCAGTAAGGGCGGATATGCAAATCATCTAGTGTTTAGCTTTTACTTTTTTTCGTTTGTCTTTTTTGTATTAACCTTACAGTTCGTTATTAACCTGATAATCGATATTCAAGATTGGATAGATTTTTTAGTCATCCTATCCATTGGAATTTATTTAAGCCTTTCCGTAAAGCAATTTTATCAAATTGGTTGGAGTTCCTCCATTTTAAAAACCACATTACTAACTTTTTTCTTTTTATTATTTGTTATCCCTTCTGCAGTTTTCCTGTTGTTTGTCTATGGGTTTATTATGTATTAGAGGATTGGTTTAATGAAAGGTTAATTCTGTGGCGAGACAGTTAGTTTTATACTGCTTGACAAGGTGTTTTTAAAAAAATGGCTTTATTTGGATGGGTAGTGACAGCGTTTTTGTAATGTTTCAGTTGTTCGATGCAGGATTTTATAATTTAGGCGGAATTAACAAATATCTTCCTACATTTATCGAAAATATTCGACATGGATGCCTTAGATAAAATTATGGATGCCTTATTTACTCCCTACAGAGAACGAGTTCCAGATGTAGGGAAAATCATTCGTGCCATGCAATCAGCTGGTATGATAGAAAAGGAAAGTGATATAGAGAATGACCACGTTGCCTTTCGAACCCTTGGGGTGCCTAATCTTGGGATCGCTTCATTTGAAAAAATATTTTTGTATTATGGCTATACGAAGGAAGATCCTTATTTTTTCGCAAAGAAAAAATTGAACGCCTATTGGTATTCGCCTCCCTCTCCCAACTATCCACGAATATTTATTAGCGAATTACGTGTTGGAGATTTGTCAGCGGATAGCCAGCAGTTGATTCATAAATTTACTGCGCCCATTACTTCTGACCCGGTTGATAAAATGGATTTAGACAAGCCCGATCAGGTTGGAGCGTTCTTTCATCAACCATTATGGGATCTACCTACATTTGCAGAATATGAGGCCTTGGCTGCAGAAAGTGAATATGCCGCTTGGGTAATTTACAACCGTTATTATTTAAATCATTACACTATAAGTGTTCATCAATTAGCAGACTTTTCGACGCTAGAAAAATTTAATGCCTTTTTGGAAAGCATAGGCGTTGTGCTCAATTCGGCTGGTGGAACGATAAAGGTTAGCCCAGATGGATTGTTACGTCAATCAAGTTCTGTTGCCAAACTGTTTATGGCTCAATTCTCATGTGGTACTGTACACGAAATCCCAGGGAGTTATGTTGAATTTGCCGAACGTTTGCCCTTGCCTGAATTTAGAGACTTACCCAAAGAAAAGCTAACAAGAGCCCACCGAAGAGAGGGTTTTGAAGCTGGGAATGCAGATAAGATTTTTGAAAGCACCTTTCGTGAACAAACCCAAAAGGAGAAATAACTATTCCGGTAAATTCATTTCAATTGCGCTGTCGTTTTTCAATAAGTTGGCTAGGGTAAAAGCTGCTGTACCTATGATTTGATTCATGTTTTCCACATCCAATTTTTCTGCCTCATCACCCGCTTTGTGATAGAAATCATAGTTTTTAAAGTCAAAAGATGAGAGGGTCTGTGCCGGTACATCAAAAGCTTGGTAAAAAGCATAATTATCTGAACGTTTAAAGAGATTGTATTCTTTTGCCTGTGGGAGAAACTGAATAAAATTCTCTGATATGGCGTTCATTTCATTGGCCATATTGGAAAGTTTATAGCCAGTTATATACACTTGATTTTCGCCCGTTGTTAAGGTAGAACCGATCATTTCAAAATTAACCATATAAGCCAATTCTACCTTTTCGTTTTTCATGCGTTCAGCCAAATGATAAGCGCCTTTCAGTCCTTTTTCTTCATCAGCAAAGAGGGCAACTACTATGTTTTGTTTCCACTGGTGTTGTGCTAAATAGCGCGAAATTTGTAGAACAGCTGTTGAGCCAGTGGCATTGTCGTTGGCTCCATTAAAAATTTGATCACCTTCAACGTCTTTTATACCAATATGATCTAGGTGCGCTCCCAGCAAGATTGTTTTTCGATTGGGGTCATAATCCCCAATTCGCCCGACAAGGTTATAAGCGGTTAAACTATCGGTAACCAAGGAATCACGATAAGCGGGATAGAAGGGCTGTATTCCATGGGTTTCAAAATAATTTGTTACAAATGCAGCTGCTTGGTAAAAGCCACCACTATTGGTGTCGCGCCCTTTCATATCATCATGTGCAAG
The DNA here is from genome assembly GCA_018608735.1 of Flavobacteriaceae bacterium. Classification (GTDB taxonomy): domain Bacteria; phylum Bacteroidota; class Bacteroidia; order Flavobacteriales; family Flavobacteriaceae; genus Hel1-33-131. Next base: position 3,037 of record JABAYZ010000275.1, read on the forward strand.
GGTAAATAGAATGGCACGTGTTTCTTCTGTTGTAATTTCATTGCGAATTTCAGCTAGATCGAAGCTTGTTTGGGCATTACAACTTTGTACGCTAAGGCCAATGAGTAGAAGGAGTGTTTTTTTCATCTGAGTGATAGATAAGGAAGATTTATTTTTCGTTTAAATATATGATTTGTTCTGCAT
>JABAYZ010000134.1 GCA_018608735.1 Flavobacteriaceae bacterium
TCGAACAAAACTGCGCACATCAAGTCGCTATACCGCAATTTGATAACGTTCTTTTGCTTTTTAATTATCAACAAAATACGAGTTATTAACAAAGAAAAAAAGAAGCAAAAAAAGAAATTTCATCATCATTACTACGATTTTAATTTAAGGTTATTTCTATTTTGCTAATCTAAAGGCTAGCGCGAGCATCCTTTGCTCGTGCCCAGTGTGAGAAATAAATGAGTATAAAATATAATACTGAATTATTTGAGTTTGTTAACGGCGACAAGACAAAAGCTTATCCAATTGAATAGTCTTTTTTTGTATAAATAAATCAACTGTTAAAATCTATTTAAAAAAGTAATTTTAATAGTTTTTATTGATAGCTTTGCAGTCTCAATACAAACCATTATGACCATCACACAACTCAAATATGTCTTAGCAGTTGCTGAGCACCAAAATTTTACCAAAGCCGCAGAAAAATGTTTCGTCACACAACCGACGCTAAGCATGCAAATTCAAAAATTGGAAGACCAATTGTCTGTTCAAATTTTTGATCGCAGTAAGAAGCCCATTGAATTGACCGAAGTAGGCCGCAAAATTGTCAATCAAGCCAAAAATATTGTCAATGAAGCTGATCGCATCACGGATATTGTGGACCAACAAAAAGGATTTATTGGAGGTGAATTTAAATTGGGAATCATCCCAACCGTGATGCCAACACTGCTGCCAATGTTTCTAAAAACCTTTATCAAGCGCTATCCTAAAATAAAGCTCAAGATAGAAGAACTGAATACCGAAGAAATTATACAACGCATCAAGGACGGGCATTTGGATGCTGCCATAGCAGCAACCCCTCTAAAAAACGAACACATCAAAGAACGTGTGTTGTTTTACGAACCGTTTGTAGGCTACATTCCAAGCAACCATCGGTTGACCTCCAAAAAAACATTAGAGGTTTCGGACTTGAATATTAATGACATGCTGTTGCTAGAAGACGGGCATTGTTTTAGAGATGGTGTTTTAAATTTATGTCAAGCACAAAAAACGACAAATCATAACGAATTTCAATTGGAAAGCGGAAGTTTTGAAATGTTGGTAAAACTAACCAATGAAGGGATGGGAATGACACTGCTCCCCTATTTGCACACCTTGGATTTAAAAGAAAAAGAACAAGACTATTTACATCATTTTAGTGAGCCCTCGCCAGCACGGGAAGTCAGTTTGATCTACCACAAAAGTGAATTGAAAATTCAAATTATTGATGCGCTTCACAACATCATTTCTGGAATTATACGAGGCGCCATTGCGTTTCAAAATGTTCAGATTATAAGTCCTATTGCAAAATAAAAAAAGTGGCCTCTCGGCCACTTTACAGTTTAATTTTATGCAAAGACTAATTCAAATAAACCATACATTGTTTCAAATCAGGATTGGAAGTAATCAAGTTTTGAATGAATAATTTTAATTCTTCAATTTCGTATGGTAATAAGCGCTGAAGTGCTTTCTGAACTTCTTTACAAAAAAGGTTCGTATCAAAACTCACCTTATTCAGTACCGTTTTGGTGTACTCAAACATTGCTCTTGACATTTTAGAAAAATTTAAAATTAATAAAAAGTAATGTTATTGAATAGGCATGTATTTTAAAGTTAGATTATAAATTTATAAAAAAACAAAGACACTTAGTGAACTTTAACACTAAATTTAGAATTATTTTTGTTTCAATTTCAGAGACCACTCGAAGTCAAAAGAAGCGACCTCATCGCCAGCCAAATCGATCCCATTGGCGGTTAAAATCAGAGTTTGCCCCTCGCCTGTTTCAAGTGCTTTTTGTAGTGCTTGGTCCACAAGAATGCCTTGATTGCAAGTAAACGTAATGATCCCTTTTGCTTTTTTGCTGAAACTGGCATTATTTTTAATGACAAGCATTGATATATTTTTTTGGGTCGCCTGAATTTTCATCATAATCAAAGCCCCAGTAGATAATTCTGCCGCCATCCCTTGAACCGCCCAAAACATAGACTTAAAAGGATTCTGATTGATCCAACGGTGCTTGACAGTCACTACACATTTTTGGGCATCAATTGATTGTGTACGAACGCCAGTCAAATAGGCAGAGGGCAATTTGAAAAGTAAAAAAAGATTGAGTTTTCTTGCTGTAAAATTCATAAGTACTGTTAGATTGTGAGCTAAGATAGGGAAATTTTGAAAACCTCAATTTGTTAAAATTAAGTTAAAATATAATACTATGTTATACATAATACCTTTTTATGTATTAGGTTTGTTAAAAATTAATACTAATGAAAATAGAAAACACAAAAGCACAGATGCGAAAAGGTGTTTTAGAATTTTGCATATTATCCGTCTTAAAAAATAAAGATGCCTATGTTGCCGAGATTTTAAAAACTCTAAAAGATGCAAAACTGCTTGTAGTGGAAGGAACTATTTACCCTCTTCTTACACGACTTAAAAATTCTGGATTACTCAATTACCGTTGGGAGGAATCCACTACTGGACCACCAAGAAAATATTATACACTCACTAAAAGTGGGGAATTATTTTTGGTTGAATTAACCACCACATGGCGTGAACTCCACAACGCCGTCACTTTAGTAACCCTCGAAAAAACCACCAAAAAATGAACAAAACTGTAAGTATAAACCTAGCCGGTATCTTTTTTCACATTGATGAAGATGCCTATCAAAAACTTCAAAATTATTTTGAAGCCATCAAAGCATCACTGCAAAACACCCAGGAAGCCTCTGAAATTATAGCAGATATTGAAGGGCGTGTCGCAGAATTGTTTTCGGAACGTATAAAAACAAGTCAACAAGTCATTTCAAATAAAGAAGTGGATGATATTGTATCCATTATGGGGCAACCTGAGGATTATAAAATCGATGAAGAAATTTTTGAAGAAACGCCTAATACTAAAACCTCAGATAGTCAAAAACGCCGTTTATTTAGAGATCAAGACGCCTCATACATAGGAGGTGTATCGTCTGGACTTGGATATTATTTTGGAATAGATCCACTGGTTATAAGACTGATTTGGGTGGTGTTAATTTTTGGCGCTGGAACAGGCCCTTTATTGTATATTATTTTATGGATTGTGATTCCTGCTGCCAATACTACTGCCGAAAAACTAGCCATGATGGGAAAGCCCATTAACATTACCAATATTGAAAAAAAAGTAAAAGAAGAGTTTGGTAATGTTAAAGA
>JABAYZ010000164.1 GCA_018608735.1 Flavobacteriaceae bacterium
TACTTATCCCATTCACTAGTAAAAACACATTTGCCTCCTAAATTTTGAAAAGCGAGTCTAAACCCTCCAATACCTGCAAAAAGGTCTATAAACTTAAATGTTTGATTCTTTGGTTCTGGAAAAGGAACTGAATTTTTAAAGTCGAAAAGTAAATACTGTAGCGCCTCTTCAGCAACTTTGGTAGTAATATTTTCAGTTGGATATTTTTTTTCTAAAAGGTCTTTTGCATACTGAACAGCATCCTTTTTATAGAATTTAGAAACACCATTTTTATGATTGTGTAAGTAATGAGTAAAAGATGCCTTTTGTTCATTTTCGGACTCAACAACTCTAATTTTGAAAGAGGTATCTCCAAAATCTTCTATTGTTATTTTCTCCTTTGTTTTCATTTACTTTTAATGTTTCTAAATTTCAAATGCAAGATATGAAGTCTAACTGAATTTTCAACATATATGAGAAGCAACTTATAATTCAATTTTCAACAATAGCATACTACAAAACCACTAGAACGACCAGTCTGCATTTTAAACAGTCAGCCTTCAAGTTATCCTTTTATGAAACACAACGTCGCGCTAAATGCAGTGACGTTCTGGGTTTAGAAATTGATGTATCTCTGATGCGATTAATTTAAAATCCATAAGCTTTTTTTGCACTTTCTATTTGTTCTGTTTCCGTAATTGAGGGATACAGAATGTATTTAGGAGCTATAATTGGTTGAGCCTGATCAATTGTTATTTTTGTAATTGTTTCAAACGGGAATTTATCTTCGGTCATTTTTACTAATATTTTTTTCATTTTATAAAATTCCGAATTTGTTTTAGTAATGATTTCTGCCTTTCCTTTGATTTGAAATCCTTTTTGTACCAAAATATCGATAAAACTTATACAAACATTTTTGTTTTGTTTGATATTTCTAATAGTTTGGGGTGAAGCAATATTAGCAACAATAATTTTGTCGGTCCCGTAATAGTTGAAAATTTCTTTTGGTGAAACGTTTGGCACATTTTCTTCTGATACAGTTGCAAGCCAACAAAGAACACTTCTATTCATAGATTCCTTTATTTTTGTTGATAGTTCCATTTTTTTGTCTTGCTATAAAATTGCTTTTTGTACATTCATTTGTTTAAAATTCATTACAATACTTTTCATATTTAAAATCATCCGCTGCGCAAAGTCTCCTGACTTTGAGTTATCTAATTTTCTACTTCTATTCTCATTTAAATTCATATTTCAATACTGATTATATTTTGTTCTTTTCTTTTTACTCTCTTTACACTTTTTTTATTCGATTTCAATCGAATCTTTTTCAATGTTTAATAATTTAAATTCTCTTCCATGCATTATAAATCTGCATGAATTCCAACTTATCCATTCGATAAATTTTAATCCTGCGAATTCTCCTTTTACCTGAAGATATTCACGAAGATTATCCCTAACAACGATTTTTCTTTTAAATGTATTTGAGCTTCTGCTTCCTGAAAAACTTGACGTTCCATATTCAATATAGATGTCATTATAAATTTCTGATGTGGTTATTAGAATTCTACAAAATTCAACAGTTCCAAATTCCGAGTCTTCTTCTACCACATTAGATTCTCCCTCACTTAAAAAAGTAACCCAAGGGTATATATCCGAATTTGAATCGTCTGCAGTTTTGATAATCACTTGTGATTGACAAAAAGTTCCTATTAATAACGAGAATAGTAATATTTTTAATTTCATATATTTAATGTTGTACATCTACTGTATATAAACCACCCGTGGCTTATAGGTCATTTATATTTTACTTGTCATCATTTATTTTATCATACAACGCACATTGGATATTCAATCTGTTTTAAAATCACCGCACCAGTACACCGCTGTATAATAACAGTATTTAATATCTCAGTTAAAAATTGAATTGGTTAAAATGAAGAATCAGATTTGAGGTCTAAGTCTGTTATAAATGTAGCAAAAATTATTTATTTGTGGGGCAACCGACTTTAATTTTAACAAAAAAACGTTTTTTGTTCAAGCGCTCAAATTTTTTAGTAGTTTTGAATTCCATGAAAATCATAAAATATCCATTGTGGATTTTGTACAGAATTTGGTTCTATGTGCTTGTTGCATTGCCCATCCTGATCATGTTTCCACTCTTGTTTTTGTCCGTATTAAAACAGAAATGGTACCCTTACTTTTTCAAGCTAGCGCGCATTTGGGCCAAAATAATTCTTATTGGGATGGGGCATTATTGGACAGTGAAGCGCTCTGAACCTCTCATAAAAGGGCAGAGCTATGTGTTTGTAGCCAATCACACCTCCATGACCGATATTATGCTGATGTTTGTGGCTTTCAAAGACCACCCATTTGTGTTTATTGGCAAAAAAGAACTGGTAAAAATCCCAATCTTTGGGTTCTTTTATAAACGCACCTGTATTTTAGTCGATCGGAGCAGCCCAGAAAGCCGAAAAGCGGTGTTTATACGAGCTCAAAACCGCATCAAACAAGGCTCTAGTATTTGTATTTTTCCAGAGGGGGGTGTCCCAAAAGAATCGGTTGTTTTAGACCGTTTCAAGGCTGGTGCATTCCGACTGGCCATCAATCACAAAGTACCCTTGGTACCCATGACATTTTTTGACAATAAAAAACGCTTGTCTTATACCTTTTTTAGTGGAAGTCCTGGGAAAATGCGTGTACAAGTACATCCAACCATTTCTACAGAACACCTAGCAATTGAGGATACGACGCTACTAAGCGAAAAAGTTTTTACCCTCATTTCAAAGTCGCTTGAAGCGGATTTAAAGGCATAAAAAATCCCGACGCATCGGGATTTTAACAATAGCACTAGTTGTTTTATTTAAGCCTCAGCTTTCAATACTACTTTTATCTTGGCTTCAAGCTCATCCATCAATTCTGGATTGTCTTTAATCATTTGCTTTACAGCATCACGACCTTGCCCGAGTTTTGTGTCGTCATAGCTAAACCATGAACCACTTTTCTTAACAATCTCATGCTCTACAGCCACGTCTAAAATTTCTCCTACTTTAGAAACGCCTTGACCATACATGATGTCAAATTCTGCCAATCGGAACGGCGGTGCCACTTTGTTTTTCACCACTTTCACACGTGTTTTATTTCCTAAAACATTTCCGTCACTGTCCTTTATTTGTGTCGAAC
>JABAYZ010000234.1 GCA_018608735.1 Flavobacteriaceae bacterium
ACGAAAAACTCAATTGGTTAAAGGATGAGGCAGATGAAAATATTTGCCGTGTTCTAACCAATGCTCGTTGTTTATCAGAGGGTGTTGATGTTCCCGCTCTTGATGCAATTATGTTCCTACATCCCCGCAAGAGTCAGATTGATGTTGTTCAATCTGTAGGGCGTGTCATGCGAAAATCAGAAGGCAAAGATTTAGGATATGTAATCCTACCAATCACAGTTGCGCCCGGCGTTTCTGCAGAAAAAGCACTCAACGACAATGAACGTTATAAAGTCGTTTGGCAGATCCTAAATGCTCTAAGAGCGCATGATGAGAGGTTTGACAGTACCATAAACCGCATTGGTCTGGGTGAAGATGTCTCTGACCGTATTGAGATAATTGATGGCACATCCACTTCTGAACTCGAGGCAACAACTGCAGTAGTTGAAGATGTCAAACCAAAGGCAAAAAAGAAGGAAGACGGCGAGGAGGACACTGATACAAATCTTGGCAGTGAAGATGAAACTGAAGATGGAGATGACAAGGAACCAGAACAGTTGTCTTTTACTCTGACAGATCTTTCGCAGGCAATTAAAGCAAAGATTGTCGATAAGTGTGGAACGCGAGATTACTGGGAAAATTGGGCATCCGATATTGCAAAGATTGCTCACCAGCACATTACCCGTATCAATTCTATTGTCCTAAATTCTGGAACCCCAGAGCGCGCAGCATTTATGCTGTTTGTTGAGGAGATTAGAGACGATCTAAACCCAGAAATATCTGAGAATGATGCAGTCGAAATGCTTGCTCAACACATTATAACTCGTCCTGTTTTTGATACCTTGTTCCAAGGTAATCGGTTCACCACTGAGAATGCCGTTTCCAAAGCAATGGAAACGGTCCTTTCCCAAATCTATGATCACCACATAGATACAGAAAGTCGAACTCTGGAGAAGTTTTACGACAGTGTAAAAAGACGCGCCGCTGACATCATTACATCAACAGGTCGGCAAACGCTCATTCTCGAACTTTATGATCGCTTCTTCAGAAACGCTTTTCCACTCATGACCCAAAAATTGGGTATCGTTTATACCCCTGTTGAGGTGGTCGACTTTATTATTCATTCTGTTGAAGATGTGATGCAGGAAGAGTTTGGATCTTCACTAGGGAATGATGGCGTTCATATTTTAGATCCGTTTTCAGGCACGGGCACTTTCATATCTAGACTTCTGCAAAATGGCGTCATGTCCAAAGATCAAATTCGACGCAAATTCAAAACTGAAATACATGCAAACGAAATTGTGCTACTCGCCTACTATATTGCATGCATTAACATTGAAGCGGTCTATGACGATTTAGTGAAAGAAAACCAATATCAATCATTTGATGGCATGGTTCTTACAGACACATTCCAACTCTACGAGCAAGATAGAGATATGATCGCTGACCTTCTTCCGGATAATTCTGAGAGAAGAACAAAGCAAAAGCATCAAGATATCACCGTCATTATTGGTAACCCTCCCTACTCAGTAGGTCAAAATTCAGCAAACGATAATGCAGCAAATATAGGATATCCAAATTTAGATGCAAAAATTGAATCAACATATGTTACGCAATCTACTGCTGGTTTAAAAAACTCCCTGTACGACAATTATATAAGAGCGTTTAGGTGGGCATCCGACCGTGTTTCATCTAATGGCGTTATAGCATTTGTTACAAATGGCGGATGGGTTGATGGGAATGCCACTGATGGATTCAGAAAATGTTTAAGTGATGAGTTTTCAAAAATTTATGTATTTAATTTGAGAGGTAATGCACGAACTTCTGGTGAATTAAGACGAAAAGAAAAAGGTAATGTTTTTGGAGAAGGAACAAGAACGCCAATAGTGATAACTATTTTGGTTAAAAATAAAAATTCGTCAGAACAGGGGAAAATCTATTTTCATGATATTGGTGATTACCTTGACCAAAAACAAAAACTCTCAATTATTCAAAACTTCAGGTCAATTAAACAGATGAAATTATCTGGTGAATTCTATGAATTAGAACCTGATGATGAAAACGATTGGATAAATCAAGGTGATAAATCATTTTATAATTACACATCATTAAATTATGACCCTAAAAAAAGTGAGAAAGGTTTCTTTTATGAGAGCACTTCTGGATCAAAATCAAATAGAGATGCTTGGATTTTCAATTTTTCAAAAGAGATATTGTCTCGATCAATAGAGAAATCAACTGCTAATTTTAACTTTGAAGTAAGACAAGAACATTCGTTACCACCCAAAAGATTAAGTTCTGTTGTAAATAGTAACCCAAAAGAAATTAGTTGGAGTGAAACACGCTTTTATGACTTGCATCGTGGAAATGAAAAAAAATTCAAACCTGATGCCATTGTCGTTAGTTCATACAGACCATTTACTAAAATGTTTTGCTATTATTCAAGAGATTGGATTGACAGAATTGGTCAAGTACCAAGTTTTCTTTCAAACTCTAATAATCTGATGATTTGTACAACTGGTGTTGGTACACCCGATTTTTCAGCGTTCGTTTTTAATGAACCTTTTTCTTATGACGCAATGTCAAAAGGAAAATGTTATCCGCTATATTCAAAAACTGAGAGCGAGGGTTTCGGCGATCTCATGCTTTCTAAACGTGAGTTGAATATGAACCAGCGTATCCTTTCAAGCATTGAAAAATTGCACCCAAACATTTCTTTAAATTCAGAAGATATATTCTTTTACGTTTATTGTGTATTGAACAATTTGGATTATAAAACCAAATTTAAAAATAACTTGGCAAAGGATTACCCACATATACCAATCACCAAAAACACTGATGATTTCAAAAAGTTTGTAGAATGCGGACAATTATTAATTGATATGCATTTGAATTACGAGAAGATTGAACCTTATGCTGTTGAGTTCAAAGAGGGTGATCTCCGACTTACTCATATTGAAAATCCCGAATATTTTTATCGTGTTGAAAAAATGAAGTTCGCCAAGAAAGGCGACAAATCAACGGTTATTTACAATAAAAACATCACCATCGAAAACATCCCGCTTGAAGCATATGAATATGTTGTGAACGGTAAACCTGCACTTGAGTGGGTTATGGAAAGACAGTGTGTAAAGACTGATAAAGCAAGCGGTATTGTGAATGATGCAAACG
>JABAYZ010000025.1 GCA_018608735.1 Flavobacteriaceae bacterium
TTGGATAAGAAATAGTTTATCCCCTATATTATTGATTTTAATTACTTTTTATCACATCAGTTACTATTGATGTAAATCTGATGTAATATTTGATGTAGACTTCGGGCATAACTGTTCGCTATAAAGGATTGCAGAAGGAGACAAAAACATGCCGATGAAAATAAAGGTTGATGGTCCTGCAATACGTAAGGCTAGAAACGAAAAAAATATCAGTAGACAAGAGCTTTGCAATTTAGCGAAGGATATGGGCTTAAACATTGGCCGTGCTTCAATCGAGCGAATGGAGGGTGCGGCATCAACAGACCGCTTCGTTCAAGACAAAGTGAAAATTGTTGCTGAAGCCCTTGGTATCAATCTGGTAGATATAATTGTTGTCAATCATGACAGCGTGGAGAAGATTGAAGGTAAACTGGTCACTTCAGGGCGTGAACTTCGTGAGTTATTAGATCGTACTGAAAAATTCGTGTTGGATGTGCGAATTGAGCCAGACGAAAAAGATTTGCAAGAACTCATAATCAAAACAGTTACTGCTTGGGATAATCAAGCAAGACGCTTTGATGAACCAAAGTCGCAAATTGATCAAATCAAGAATGATTTTCAGAATAAAAATTTGATCGAACATTTTGCTTCAAAAGATATCCATATCTATCATGCTAGTTCCCACCAAATTGCTTATTTTAACATCGACAGCAATTGGGTTGAGGACGATGACGGCAATCCAATCGAAGATTTTGGATCAGGTCGCGCTGAATTTGCGTCATGCAGTTATGATAGCGTCAAAAAAGCACAGAATAGTGATGCTTATATTCCTGATTTTGATGGGGTTGGAGCGCAAATAGTCGATTATTTGATTATGTGTCCCACTCAAGAAGCTCCGATCATGTTTCACGAAACTAACCCATTCGGTTTTCCTGAGGGAACCCTTCGTCACTATCAAGACGAATTTAAGAATTCGAACCAATCGTAGCAACTCAAACTCCAAACAAAAGAGGTAAAAATGACTGTATTTATAAAAGACGAAAGTGAACTGGACGGAACAAAAGTACGCGGAATTATCGTGATAGACGCTATCTTCCAAAAATATTCGGATGCTGCGAAGATTGAAGATATATTAGCTCAAGCTGGCAAGTTTGTGGCATCGCAGATGCCCGACGATTGTCACGCTGTTGCAAGCGACAGCAAGCTCACCTCACGTCGGGGCGTAAATAAGCGGGTAGACCTTCAGTCTATGAAGTTTCGCGCAAACTAATCCAACGGTACTCTTCGATGCGCTGCTTGTTCGTTGGAATTAAGTGCTGGCATTCCATAATTCATCTGCTGAGAAATAAGCAGTGCAAATTAATGCTCGCAGATTACGCGTCAGATATCTTACCGCCGGATTAATTATCTTAATTTTTGAGAACAACTTAGATGCTCTCGATCAAGAAAAGGTTGTTGAATATGAAATCTAAAATTCGGACATTTGAATTACTGCAGGCAGATGCTGCTCAATACGGCTCGCGAAATGCTTTCAACAAAGGGTCAAGGCAAGCCTACAAGGCAGCTTGGAAGATGGGCATTCTAGACGAAATTTGTCGACATATGACAAGACCACAGCCTGTGAGAAAATGGACCCTAGAAGCTCTAAAAATTGAAGCTCTAAGATACCAAACGCGTACTGAATTTTCTAAAGGTTCAAGTGGCGCGTATAATGCAGCATGGAAGAATGGCTGGCTAGACATTGTGTGTTCTCACATGCCAAAAGCTGAGCGCCTTACCGACTACAAAAATTTAGTTTATGAATGGCATCCAACTAAAAATATTAACTTGTTCCCAGAAAACTTCAGTAAAGGGGCGCACAAGAGTGTTTGGTGGCAATGTAAGAGGGGACATGAATGGCGAGCATTTATCTATAATCGTACGAATGGAACTGATTGCCCCAAGTGTAACAACCAATCCTCAAAAAATGAGGTTCGGTTGTTTGCGGAGTTATCAATTATCTTTGGAGAGGTTTTGAACCGGCAAAAAATACTCGGGTTTGAAATTGATATTTTGCTAAAAGATAAAAAGGTGGCAATAGAATATGATGGGAAGCTTTATCATGGTGACGCCAAACAAGAAAAACATGACTTAAAAAAACAAGTCGCCCTTATTTCTTCTGGGTATCGATTTCTTCGAGTGCGGGAACACCCACTGCAAAAAATTAATGACCATGATATCATTATCCCAACCAGTTCCATGCTTACAAAAGATCAACTCAATCAGGTTGTGAATTGGATTGATAAAGATAGTTTAGCTACTGCTAATTACATTAAAAACCCAAATTTTGCAAATAATTCAATATATTTGAAAAGCCTGGAGGCATTTCCATCGCCTCCCAAAGAACAATCTTTAGCAGAACTTTTCCCAGACTTGGCTAAAGAATGGCACCAGAAAAGAAATGGTAATTTAACGCCATTTGATTTCACAGCTGGTTCAAGTGAAAAGGTTTGGTGGCAGTGCAAAGATAATTTGGACCATGTGTATGATGCCTCAATCGACAAGAGAACTAATGGAAGTGGATGTCGATTTTGCACTAACCAAGCCGCGTCTCTCGATAATTGCTTGGCAACTAAATTTCCAGATGTTGCCGCTTTATGGCACCCTGAAAAAAATGGAGAGGTTACTCCTGAAATGATTGTTACAGGTGCAACAGTGAAGCGCTGGTGGCAATGTAAGGATGTTTCGGAACATACTTGGCAAGATTTTCCCAGAAAACTAACACGGCGAGTAACCAATGATTACTGCCCTCACTGCAATGAAGGCTGGACGCTCGAAAAATTGGTGGAGGTGGCTGCAAAATTCACTACGCGCGGTGACTTTAGGAAAGGTGCATCAGGTGCTTATCAAGCTGCACGAAAAAGGGGTCTGCTGGACCAAATTTGTTCTCATATGGCTCCATCCAAGACTGGAAAAAAATGGAATAAAGCTTCTATTACATTAGAGGCTTCCAAGTATTCATATAGGTCAGATTTTGAAAATGGTTCTAGTGGTGCATATGATGCTGCGCTCAGAAATAGTTGGCTAGACGAAGTTTGTTGTCATATGTCTCCCAAGCCAAGAAGAAGAAAATAAAAAGTCTTCAGGCGCACCCTTGAAGACTTTTTGAGTTG
>JABAYZ010000135.1 GCA_018608735.1 Flavobacteriaceae bacterium
ATTTAGGTAGAAAAACTGCGCATAGAAAGTCAATGTTAGCAAACATGGCGTGTTCATTAATTGAACACAAGCGTATCAATACTACAGTTGCCAAAGCAAAAGCTTTAAAGCAATTTGTAGAACCTTTAATCACAAAGTCCAAAACCGATACGACCCACAACCGTCGTATTGTATTTAGCCGATTACGACAAAAAGAAGCGATCTCTGAGTTATTTGGAGGAGTAGCTACTAAAGTTGGCGATCGTCCAGGTGGATACACGCGTATCATTAAACTAGGAAATCGTCTTGGTGATAATGCGGATATGGCAATGATCGAATTGGTAGATTTCAATGAAATTTACAATGCTGACAAACAACCCAAGAAAAAGACTACTCGTAGAAGTCGTCGCGGAGGCGCTGCTAAGCCCGTTGCTGCTGCCGACACTACTGCTTCTGAAAATCAAGAAGAAGAGTAAACGTTATTTTTCGGATAAATTACAAAGGGTGAACTTAAGTGTTCACCCTTTTTTGTTGTAATTAGATGTCTAAAAAAGAATACTGTAAACGTATCAAGTCTTACATTTCCAACAATAAAATCTCACTAAAAGATGAAAAACAGCTACAAAAGATATTAAATTATCACAATACGTTATAATGTTAACAAGCCTTTAAAATTTAAAGGATAAACTTTTTTAGTTTATCCTTTTTTTTGCAATTTTGTATAACTTTATAAGACTTCAATAATAATGAAATACAAAACACGAAAAAAAGCCGTTTTACTTCTTGCAGATGGTACAATTTTTTATGGAAAAGCAATAGGCAAGGAAGGCACTGCTTTTGGCGAAGTTTGCTTTAATACAGGCATGACTGGCTATCAAGAGATTTTCACAGACCCCTCATATTTTGGTCAATTGATGGTAACCACCAATCCGCATATTGGAAACTATGGCGTTAACGATAATGAGATGGAATCAGATTCAATCAAAATTGCAGGATTGATTTGTAAAAACTTTAGTTACAACTATTCCCGTGTAGATGCCAATGGCTCGCTTGAGGAATTTTTTGATAAACATAACCTATTCGCAATTTCTGATGTAGACACAAGAGCCTTGGTCAGTTACATTCGTGATAACGGGGCAATGAACGCGGTTATATCTACAGAAGTTGATGATATCGAAGGCCTAAAAAAACAACTCACAGAAATCCCACAAATGGAAGGTCTGGAATTGGCTTCTAAAGTATCTACCAAAGAACCGTATTACTTTGGAGATGAAAATGCGACCTATAAAATCGCAACCCTAGATATTGGCGTCAAAAAGAATATCCTTCGTAATTTTGCTAAGCGCGACGCCTACATCAAAGTATTTCCTTACAACTCAACTTTTGAAGAACTCAGTGCTTGGAACCCTGATGGCTATTTCTTGTCCAATGGCCCTGGAGATCCAGAACCATTAATTGAAGCACAAGCTTTGGCCAAAACCATCATTGATAAAAACTTACCTTTATTTGGAATCTGTTTAGGACACCAAGTGATAGCCTTGGCAAATGGTGTTTCTACCTACAAAATGCACAACGGACATAGAGGAATCAATCACCCTGTTAAAAACCTTGTGACTGGCAAAGGCGAAATCACTTCACAAAACCATGGCTTTGCGGTAAATAGAGCAGAAGCAGAAGCACACTCCGATTTAGAAGTGACGCATCTGCATTTGAATGATGACACCGTCGCAGGAATTGCCATGAAGTCCAAAAACTGTTTTTCTGTACAATATCATCCAGAAGCAAGCCCAGGACCTCATGATTCTTCTTATTTATTTGACCAGTTTATTCAAAACCTAAAATAAAAACGTCTCAAAAGGCAACAAACCGCAATTTTGTTGCCTTTTCTGAACTACTACAACGTTTTAGCTAATAATTAATATAATTCTAGGCGAGGATAATTCTAAAAAAATTCATTTTCGTAAATTTGTAATCTATAAATAACTTAAATACAACACTATGAGTATCATTGTTAACATTCATGCACGCCAAATTTTAGACTCAAGGGGTAATCCTACAGTTGAAGTAGACGTCACCACTGAAAACGGATTTATTGGAAGAGCAGCTGTTCCATCTGGAGCATCTACAGGAGAACACGAAGCAGTTGAATTACGTGACGGCGGATCCGCATACATGGGGAAAGGCGTTTTAAAAGCGGTTGAAAATGTGAATGCAATTATTGCTCAAGAACTTTTGGGTGTTTCTGTATTTGAACAAAATCTAATCGATCAACTTATGATTGATTTAGATGGTACACCAAATAAATCAAAACTAGGTGCCAATGCTATTCTTGGAGTATCTCTAGCTGCTGCCAAAGCTGCTGCTGCCGAACTCGGAATGCCCTTATACCGTTATGTAGGCGGAGTAAGTGCAAACACATTGCCAGTTCCAATGATGAATATCATCAATGGAGGTTCGCATAGTGATGCGCCTATCGCTTTTCAAGAATTTATGGTCATGCCAGTTAAAGCCAAAAACTTTACACATGCCATGCAAATGGGAACTGAGATTTTTCATAACCTTAAAAAAGTATTACACGATAGAGGACTGAGTACTGCTGTTGGAGATGAAGGTGGTTTTGCGCCAAACCTAGAAGGTGGAACAGAAGATGCTTTAGAAACGATCGCAAAAGCAGTTAAAAATGCAGGCTATTCTTTAGGAGATGATGTTATGATCGCTTTAGATTGTGCTGCAGCTGAATTTTATGTCGATGGAAACTACGACTACACAAAATTTGAAGGGCCTAAAGGACAAATACGTACAAGCCAGCAACAAGCCGATTACCTAGCCGAATTAGCTGCCAAATATCCAATCATCTCTATTGAAGATGGAATGGACGAAAATGACTGGGAAGGCTGGAAATACCTTACGGATAAAGTAGGGGATAAAGTTCAACTAGTTGGTGATGATTTATTTGTAACCAATGTAGAACGTCTATCTAGAGGAATTGAAAACAACATTGCCAATTCAATCCTAATCAAAGTAAACCAAATTGGAACACTAACTGAAACAATTGCTGCCGTGAATATGGCACACAATGCGGGATATACATCTGTAATGTCGCACCGTTCTGGAGAAACTGAAGACAATACTATTGCCGATCTTGCAG
>JABAYZ010000142.1 GCA_018608735.1 Flavobacteriaceae bacterium
ACAAGGTTTGGTTGGTTACAAAAAACTGTTTAACTAAAACTTTAGGTAAGTTTAAAATCAAAAACTCATCACTATTTTTTAGTTTATAGTAAATAGTATTGTTTTTCTTTAAAAATAAGATGCCATTCCAGAGCTTTAAATCTGTAAAACCTTCATGTGGAAGTCTCGAAATCAAACTCCCCATATAATTAAAACACAGCAACTCATTTTCTGTTAACACCCAACAAGTGTTATAATTACTGTCTAACGCAATCACTTCATTTTGAAACGGCGCAGTCCTAACACGCATTTTGGAGGTGTTATAGTCAAACAATTCCAGCTGAAGCGCGTTTGAATCAAACAGCCAAAATGAGCTATCATTTCCATAGGAGATATGAGACAATGTCCGCAATGGACTTAAAGCATTAAAATCTATAGTAATTAAGTCCGCTAAGCGATTATCTAAAAGAGTAACACTATTAAAGTCCTTATAAAATAAGGCCAACTTGAGAGCGTTAAACACAGAAACCTCACTCAGATTGCCTTTGTTTAAATCGCTATAATTTTGAAGTCCTTTGTTGTTTTTTTTGAAAAGCGTATTTGAGTTGAGATAATAAACAGACTCAAATTGATCCACCCCAACAAAGCGCGTACATTTTAAAGGCGTAGACTCAATCAGGCTTGCAGTTAGGGACGTTTGACTAAAACCCCAACAGCTGCAAAGTAGTATTAAATAAAAAGCGTGTTTCATTTGAAGATGTAAAATACAAATTTTTGCTATTCATTTGTAACATTTTTTAATATAACTCGTTACTTATAAACCATTCAGTCTCATTATTTAATTCTAAAATTATGTTCACATACACCAAAATTATCCTCTTATGTTTACTTAGTTCTGCAACGCTAATGGCTCAAGATTTCCAAGGCATAGCAACGTACAAAACCCAACGCAAGCTAGAAGTCAAATTGGATAGTACGCAAACAGGAGGCATGCAGGATGAAATAATGGCCATGCTTAAAAAACAATTTGAAAAAACATATACCTTAAGATTCAACAAAGAAGAATCTATCTATAAAGAAGATGAATCTCTAGCCCCGCCCTCTGTGGGAAACACTATGGTATTTGTTTCCTTCGGTGGGTCTGAAGAACTGTATAAAAACATAAAGTCGCAACACTTTGTTAAACAAACAGATTTACTTGGGAGGGTGTTTTCAATTCAAGACACTTTAAAAACAAACGCATGGAAACTCCATAGCGCTACCAAAAACATTGGAGAATATTCCTGTTATAAAGCAACACTGGAACGTGAAGTAGAATCGGATCTGCACGACGGTTCTAAAAAAACAGAAACGGTTACCGCATGGTACACTCTACAAATCCCAGTGAGCAATGGTCCCGAAGAATTTCAAGGCCTTCCAGGTCTTATTTTAGAAATAAGTTATGATTCGCAAACCATTTTATGTAGTAAGGTTTTACTTAACCCTACAAAGCCAATCACAATTAAGAAACCGACCAAAGGGAGCGTTGTAACCCAGTCTGAGTTTGATGCTATTATGATCAAAAAAATGAAGGAAATGGAATCTCAATACGATCGAGATGATGGTGAAGGACAACGAATAGAGGTTAAAATCGGAAATTAATTTGGGGAAAATTTAACTTAATTTGTTTAAACAATATGTAGGTTTGTTAAACAAAAATAAAACTAACTCTCTAAAAATATGGTCATTAGAAATAAAACCCCTCTTATAGGGTTGATGTTGTTGCTAACAACTTTCAGCTACGCCCAAAACTTTCAAGGGAAGGCCTATTATTTTTCCAAAACAGCTGTTGATATGGACAACTGGGGCGGTCGACAAATGAGTGAAGATCGAAAAAAACAAATCGCGGATCGCATGCGCAGCATGTTTGAAAAAACGTATGTTTTGACTTTTGACAGAGAAGCTTCAACCTATAAAGAGGATGAGGTTTTAGAGGCGCCTGGAGGCCAAGGAGGTTTTGGAAGATGGGGCAGTAGTTTCTCTGCTGGAATGCAATACAAAAACATTAAATCTCAACAGTATTTACAAGATCAGGAATTTTTTGGAAAACAATTTTTGATTTCAGATTCCTTGCCCAAACTAGAATGGACATTAGGAACCGAAACAAAACAAATTGGTCAATACCTATGTATGAAAGCCACGGCTACCAAAATCGTAGACGAATTTGATTGGCGGAGTATGCGAAGAAAGCCACGAACGAAAGACACTACAGCAACATCTGTTTCTCAGGATATAGAAATACCAAAACAAATTGAAGTCACAGCATGGTACACCCCACAGATTCCGGTGAGTCATGGCCCCAATGATTTTTGGGGACTTCCAGGGTTAATCCTTGAAGTAAACACCGATAAGACGATCATTTTGTGTTCAAAAATCATTATGAATCCACAAGAAAAAGTACAGATTAAAGCGCCAGAAAAGGGCGAAATAGTTTCACGTAAGGAGTACAACGAGACCGTCAAGAAAAAAATGGAAGAAATGCGCTCCATGTATGGAGGCCGCAGAAACAAACGCCGAAATTAAGCACATTAAAATTAACCAGTATTTTATGAAGAATTTTATTACAATCATATGCCTATCAATGAGTCTTGCCGGGTTTTCGCAGGTGAAATTAGAAGGCATTATTAAAGACAGTCTAGGAAGTCCCTTAGAATTAGCAAATGTCATTGCCATTAATAAAGCCACAAAATCCTTAGATTCCTACGGCATCACCAACGATAAAGGCCGGTTTCGTTTGGACTTGAAAAAAAACACCACCTATGCCATCCAAGCCAGTTATATTGGAATGAAGTCTTTAGACGAAGTTTTAGAAACGAAAGAAGAAAACATCAATAAAGATTTTACACTTTTTGAGGACAACTCTTTAGATGAGGTAGAATTGGTTTATGAAATGCCGGTTACCATCAGCGGAGATACGCTGGTATACAATGCAGACTCTTTTAATACAGGTACCGAACGAAAACTAGAAGATGTATTGGAAAACCTCCCAGGGGTTGAAATCAATGACGATGGTCAAGTGGAAGTAGAAGGGAAGGTGGTTACAAAGCTAATGGTCGAAGGCAAAGATTTCTTTGATGGCGATACCAAATTAGCCACTAAAAA
>JABAYZ010000073.1 GCA_018608735.1 Flavobacteriaceae bacterium
TAGTCTCCGACTACTTGAGTTACCCGTGTAAACGATCTGATACGTGTTGTTACCATTCATGCTACAGTTATGGCACCTTGATATCTGTCTAGTGGCGGCAATAGTGCAACGTCACTATAATACAGAATTAACTCCGTGCTTTTGTTGTCTTCTTAGAATCTATTCTTGAGGGTTAATTATTTTCAACTTTTCGAGTAATTCGTTCCATTGTTTTACTGACTTTTTCAGCGATGAGTTGTAATAATCTTCCAATTTTTCTATCGCTTGTTCAGCGTCTTCGATAACGACGTCGATATCGTTACATACTAAAGGTGCAAAAATATTTCC
Organism: Flavobacteriaceae bacterium; assembly: GCA_018608735.1. Taxonomy (GTDB): domain Bacteria; phylum Bacteroidota; class Bacteroidia; order Flavobacteriales; family Flavobacteriaceae; genus Hel1-33-131. The sequence continues at coordinate 328 of JABAYZ010000073.1, forward strand.
ATTCTGAAGAGAAACATTTGTGTCTTTGAAGTTGTCTGAAACAATTGCCTTCACAATATCGGAAGGTAAAGCGGGTAGAATTGTGTCAGATCGGACACCGTGGCTAGAATTTTCATAAACCATCCCGAACAGCATGGATAGAAAACCCGTCTGGTATTTTGCAAGGTTAACTGCTACCACCTTGTTTCTTGTATTAATCAGGGGGCCACCCGAATTACCTGGATGTATAGCCGCATCAAATTGTAACCAGCCTTCGCCAATTTCTTCTACTGACAATCTACTAACAACGCCTGAGGTTACAGTTATATCAAATACCCCCATCGGGAAACCTACGGCTATTACACTTTCACCTAGTTTAGGCTGTTCAAATTCAAATTTTAAAAAATCCTCGGCTTGAGGAAGGTCAACGCTAAATACAGCAATATCAAGAATTTCATCAAAAAAAACAACTTCAATTTCATGCTTTTCAGCTTCTATTTGAACTGAAATATTATCGCATGATTGAATTACATGATTGGCTGTCATGTAGTGATTTTGTGATGTGAACAGAAACGACGAACCAATGACGAAATCAAATTCGGACCCAAATATCATAGATGGCTTAGTTGCTAATACGGAAACAAGCATAAGGTACTTGAGCGAATTTTTGAAGTTTGTCATTGGCTCGTCACTACTATTTAATCAACATTTCACAAACAACCCTTACTCATCAGCTACTTTTCTTTTGGAGGCAGGTTTTGACGTTTCCGGTGTTCGAGAATGTAGTTGGGGGTTTTGTGATTTTGTTGTTTCATAGGCCTTCATAATAGATCCCATTGCGCCAAAAAGGCCAGCAGTCTCTGCTGGAATAATCATGGAGTTCGAGGAGTTGCCGAGGCTTTCTGCAACGAGCGCCTGTGCTTTAAGCGCCTCGAGAGCAACAATCGCTTCGGGGTTCTCTTTCAACGCAGTTGCGATAGCTGCGTAACCTTTGGCTTTACCTTCCTGTTCTCTACTTTGGATTAAAAAGGCACCCTCCGCTTCCAGCTTTTTAGCTTGAAAATCTCCTTCGGCCCTTAAAACTATAGCTTGTTTTTCGCCCTCTGCCTCGAGTATGTCAGCTTTTCTTTTTGCTTCAGCCAACAATAACTGCTGTTCTGCTTCGGCTTTTTTGGCGACTAAGTCGGCTCGCCGCAAAAGTTCCTCTTCTCTCGCTTCGGATAAGGCCTTGTTAACTTTTTCTTCAAAGCCAATGTGCTCTATTTCAACCCTTAGAACGGTGATACCCCAACTGTTGGAAGCATCCAACAAGGTAGTTTTTAGTGCGTCGGATAATGTTTCTCTCGCCGTTATTATTGTGTCACCATCATATTTTCCAACTTCTTGACGAAGGGTGGTCTGGATCAAAGATTCAAAACTTCCTGCAAAATCATTCACGTCATAAACAATTTTGATAGGATCTGTAATGCGAAAATAAACCACTGAATCAATGTTGATTTCACTATTATCCCTAGCCATAAGTTTCTGTACGGGAGGATCCATTCTGTGTTCAGCAATGGAAATACCCGCTTTTGATACAAGAGGCATTCTCGTACCATCAAGAATTGTCTCCAAAACAAAATCATTAGTTTTTACTTTGTCGAGTATTGGAACTATTACATTCAGGCCAGGTCTTATAACTTTATGTCTTCGACCTAAGCGTTCAATTATTTTTGCTCTACCTTCATCTACCCTTTTGACTCCAGTAAAGATAAAAAGCAGAAGAAACAGAACAATTGCGACAAAAGTAGCAATCTGCCCATCGATTAGAAGTAAATCTAGGTTATCCATTTTTATTTTCCTTTTACGGTGGCTATCCCATTGTTATAACTTATTATTTTTACAGTCTCCCCGTCTTGAAATTCTCCAGGGTTAGAAACGGTGAGTTGGCGTCCATCGGATAAAATTATATTGGCAGTCTCTATGCTGACGCCAGATTTGGGCTCTATTGACGCCTCATAGTTGAAGAACACGTCATTTGAATGATTTTCGTTGGAGAATTTTTTAATTGTGCCTTTTAGTCCTACGAAATTTAAGTTTTCGTCTGGTAGTTTGCTTGAAATTAGGCCGTTAAATAAAGTTCTCTGGAAGAAAAAAGATGTAAAAAGAAAAAATGGCACCAACCAAACCATTTGTTGGAAATCTTCGAATATAAATAATGTCACAGATAGTTTAAGTGCTGCAATGCCAATAACTAAGAAGACCTCGCTGTTAATAAAGATCCAATCAATGGCTATAAGAACTAATGCAAAAAATATAATCCACCATGGGTCTGCCCGTAGAATTAGTTCATTTAGCGCTTCTAACATATTTTTTTCCTAACTGTTAATATTCGCCTAAGATTCCCAAACTTACAGTAACATTTTTTTGGCTGCCGCAAAGTATTGGGAAATCGAGCGCATATTTCTTACCAGTTAAGTGTAAGGAAGAGACTTATTCTTTTGGTGTCAATACAGAATTATAAAAAAAATAGACTTATTGAGCATTGAATTTTCATATCCGACTAAAAATGAAGTATAAAAATACTACTAGTCACCTAAAAGGCAAATAGTGTGTTGAACTTTCGGAACTGGATTTCAAACGAAAGACTGAAGAAAAAACCATCACGACTGTCATCAATTGCATGACGTTTAATTCAAAGTCACAAGATGCAATGGTCAAGGCGTTCTAAGCCGTAATTGCACGATATGGTCCTTTGACCCTTGCCCTTGAGCAGCCTCATCTGACTGGGCCAGGTTAATTGTTAGTGCATGATTGGCCT
>JABAYZ010000028.1 GCA_018608735.1 Flavobacteriaceae bacterium
TAACTTCTTTTTCATGCATTAGCCCCTACGCTAGCCCCTACAAAATTTAAGGAACCTACAGGAATACTATGGCATTACTGGTACGTTGAAAAGGATAATATTCATATAAATATACTTATTATTAAGCTGTATTGGAATATATTAGAATTATACTTATACGGACTTCGTCTCCGCCATAACCTTAATGGCATTTGAAATACATATTTATATGGCTCAAATTAGTATCTGCTAATTAGCTTCCACTCACATATACCACCCACACTCTAATTATAATTTTACCAAACTACGTCTATGACACTTCCATTGGCATTGATATTTGTTATGAAATTGTAAAGTACTGGGTAGATCGGTTTGGTGCAAAATTTGCTGAGGAAATTTGAAAGAAGATAGTGTGTAATCACTCAAACAGGCAATGGCATTTAGATGAAGTCTCCTCAAAATAAATGGAGAACGCTTTTACCTATGGCGTGCGGTTGATCACGAAGGGAAAGTTCTTGAATGTTTTGTTGCAAAACGACGTTATAAAACAGCTGCAAAGAAGTTCCTCATAAAAGCAATGCGTAAATACGGCTCACCAAAGATTATCACAACGGATCAGTTACCATCTTACGGTGCTGCTTTTCGTTAAATTGGCATTGCGGATAGACAGCTCTGTGGAGGCCAGTTAAACAATCGGTGTGAAAATTCACATTTACCGTTTTGACGGCGATAGCGAGCTATGCAGTTATTTTTGGCTTCATCATGTCGGAACGAAAAGAATGATCAGTTTGTGGCTAAAAATCAATCTGATGGTATAGTCGCTTTCTTTTGACAATATTCTACCCTATAACTGGATTTGTTGCAAAATTTTCCTTGGGGTGCCCTTCATGGCAGATGCTTTTCAAACTCGACTTTTCATCATTAACTCAATCCCCGCAAGATATACCACGGGCGACCTGACGAAACACATCTTCTACCAAACAATTTCGTCCGTGGGAATGAACCGCAGGGCCGATCTTGATGCAAAGTGGTTCTTGGCGGAGAACGTACAATGAGAGATAAGTCACCCCTACGCGCGCACATTTTCAGCAACATAAGTCAGAAACTACTTTTCAAACAGTCTCCCGAATTCTCACCAGAAATTGATGGTGTTCGTTTCAGTAGTGGGTTAGACATACCTAATGATATCGACGTTTTATTGATGTATACAAGAGCGTCTTTCTCTGTGAAAACCTCGCTTGCACGTAATCGTACGATTTTCTATGCTGGAGAGCCTGACGTTATTCATCCTTATTCTGCGAGGTTTTTAAATCAGTTTGGAACCGTTATGACTACGAGCCAAAAACCTCTAGCGACTCGAAAAGATCAAGGTACCGTATGTTCGATGCCTTTTGTAGGGATTAATTTTGCCGACTTTGAAAACCCACTTCCTCTATCATACTTTGAAGATTTGCCTTGCCCAAAAAAGGATGATCGCATTTCAATTGTGACAAGCACGAAAGTACACACCGATCACCATCGTGCTAGGCTAAAATTCATCTCACATCTATGTGAGAAGATCCCCGACCAGATTGTCCTATATGGGCGGGGGCACAAAAGTGTTGACGACAAAAAGGATGCTCTTCTTGACCACAAATATCATATTGCGCTTGAAAACGGAGGTGGTCCAGATGTTTGGACAGAAAAATTGACTGACCCAATGTTATGTTATGCACACCCATTTTATCATGGTTGCACGAATGTTGAAACATATTTCCCTCGGGGATCTTTCACCCATATCGATATAACTGACCCAGATGCTGCCATATCAAAAATGATGCGTGCACGAGAGCAAAAAACTTGGGAAAATAATCGTGTAGACCTAGATGAAGGGCGTCGGCGAGCTATTCATGACTACAACTTAATGCGCAATTTCGCTCGATTGGCGCGGGAAGCGATAGCCTTGGACGAGGTCACCGAGAAGCCCAATCGACCTTGGATCATTCGCTCCGAACGGTCATTATGGCCGGAAACAGGCGCTCGTGGGTCAGTTCCCGAATTTATTCTTCGTCGAGTGTTACAGCTTTTTAATCCGGAAATTGAGCTTCGATTTTCCGGGATCATGCGTCACTTAGATGAACAAAAGTCAGTTCGGCGCGCTTTAAAACATGCGCAGATCGAAGCGGAGCGGCATTAGAATGTGTCGCGTTGGTAAGTTCAGAGGCATTGTCAAACAAACTTGACGTCCACTTCGATGGTACCTAACTTTTATGAATAACATTAAAAAACCTATTTAAAAACTTCAAGACTTCGCCACGAAAAGTATCCAACTAGTCTGGGCAATGTAATCTAATTCACTGCTACAACCTTCGTCTTTCCATAACGTGTCATCAATATTCTTAAAAGCTGCGTCGTACACTGTATGTTAATCCTGATATTTATTCCAAAATTAAGAAAATAAACACTTATCTATTAATCAGTTATCCAAATTACGTATCAAAATAAGATTTTATTTGAGAGAACTGGCGTGCAAATCAGTTTTAATATCCGAAATGCGCAAAGCCCTAACGTGCAAGTAATATTTGGCTGTGCGTAGAATGATGATCTAGAACTTCTTATGGAAGTGGCCGAATGGTGGATTAAGTTGCATGCGATAGATCACTTTGAAAAAGCATTAAAGATCCGTGAAATGGCTAAATCTGGTAAATATGGTGGAGGGGTTAATCGTTAACTCTCTTTTATTGGAATCGGTGTACATACATCACTCTTATCGCGGTTACGGAATTTTTCATAGAAACAGTTCTCATGCGAGCGGGTGTATAGTTTGTTTAAATAAGCTTCATTCATTTAGCTGTGGGGCAACAAATGTTGTAATTATTTTAGGGTTTTAAATTTATTCAATAAAAACGATTACTTATAGAAATAGTTATAAGAACTTCGTCTCCGCCATCACCTTCATTGCATTTAAAGTATTCATATTAGTTTATTAACAAATTCAAATACTACATTACCATTAGACAGATAGGCTACTTTAATTATCATTAAGTTTGGGATGAAATTGATGCCCACACTTGGACTTAAAATTAAAATATTTGTAAGGGTTCTCGTTCATTTCGTCTAATAAATATTGGG
>JABAYZ010000033.1 GCA_018608735.1 Flavobacteriaceae bacterium
CAAGTCATACCGTACGTTACCGAAAGGACCATTAACAACATCTGGAATGATCGTCCAAAAGGCTATACTTTTGGTCGGATCGATTGGGAACAGGATCTATATCTTTTAAGCAAGACGCTTAGTTAGAGACGCTTTGCTGGAGATAAAATCAGAGCAGATTTAGGCCAGTTGCAAGCGCAAAGTTTGGGGTTGAGACAGCCACCCGATAGCTATTAAGTTAAATCAAACCAGTCTGTGCATTGTGCTGCGATAAAAATATTTTCTCGTAACAATTGCAGCCTAAAATCCAGTGGTAAAGAATACCAAAAGCGAACCAATTTAATGGAAGCGATCAGTATTCCAGCAGCTATTGAGAAGGTGAGATTTTTGATGGCAATATTAATTTTAAGACTAATGATGCCATTTTTACTTTTTGTAATGGTGGGTACACATGGTTTAGCTAATGACTGCCCTCTTGGATTCAAGCGTCCACATTACAAAACCAGAGCTGCTTACTGTTCGACAGGAGAATATGTCAAAGATGCCTATAATTTCGGAAAAAAAATTCTTTGCGAGCAAATGGAAGTTGACCACCTAATTCCACTAAAAATTGCGCATTGTGCCGGGCTTACTCAGGAGCAGTTGAAACGCTTCGCAAATGACCCTCGAAACTTGAGGTTCACTGATTGGCGAACTAATCGGGCTAAAGGGGCAAAAGATCTTCATACTTTTGTACAAACGCTGGATCCTAAGATGCGCAAGGAAGTTTTACTTGATGGTGTGGATTTGATGCAAGAGTTCAATATTCCGGTTGGTCCGCAAATAACCAAACAATTGGCTAAATTAGCTAGAGAATCCGGGTTTTCAAACTTGGATTTAAAAATACGCTTAAGCAAGAAAAGAGATGAGCTACTTAAAAGGATGTCAAGACGAGTTGTCACATCTATGTCAAGAGGGATAGCCGCTTCCCAACCGCAAGCCGCGACAGGTGTACTAGCGCCAATGGCTTTAGCAATGATAGCATGGGAAGTTTACGATGCCTGTCAACAATTGAGAGATTTAGACGAATTAAAGCAGATTAATTCCAATCCTGATCTTAACCCTGAAGTTACAGACGAACGGGCTACTTGTGGGATGAGTAAATCGGAGCTGGTTCAAGCATTCACCGGTAAAGATGCCGCCTTTGAAAAATGCGTGGATGCGCGACTAAAAAGGGGTATTGTAGATCCACCAGAATGTCAGGACTTTCCCATCAAACTGCCTCATGGAGACGATGTAGCGTCCGATGGTATCGAATTTGAACTTCCGCACAAACAGTAAGGAAAATATAGATTATGAGTTGGGGTTTACGAATTTTCGGTGCGTTCATTTTTTTATATTTGCCAAATTTAATAAATGCAGAAACTAAAAATTGTGATAATTTCAATACTAATGAATTCTTTCAGCCTGAAAATGCCGGCTCATTACGCTTATCTGACGAGGAACTTTTTTTTCAATGTTTAGAGGTCACCAACGGCTCTCTTGTATGGGCGAAAGATGACTCTGGCTCAATACCATTGTTCAAGGCGCTATCTAATGAGATTGATCCAACTTATATTGATGAGTTTTTCTTCTCAGTTGATAACTGGGATAAATTACTGGACGAGCGGGATAATCAAGGGCGAAACGCAATGGCCGTTGCCCTTCAAGAAGCGCCTTATTGGGAACATATGCTACGTCTCATCTCTTTTGGTGGAGATATATTCCAAAAACAAACCGCTGACTTTCCTGAATTTATAGATTTAGCCACTGAAATTGAAGGTAATGAGGAATTTGTAGCTCTGCTCTTGGCATTGGGTGCAGTAAGCCTGATGGACGAAAATGATCTGCACGGCGCTAGCAATAAAAACATGGCAGCCCTGATATTTTATAAGGATTGGTCCAATCTTTTTAAAGGTAACGTTTCCGAATATTATGCTGCTTGTGAATACATAGACCAGAAAGAAGTTCTCGAAACACTGTCTGGGAGACAATTGAAATTTTGCCTTGGATCCGGCGAAAGTTATACTAAAATATTTCAAATAGATAGGCAGGGCAATAGTTATCTGCATAATATTGCGAAATACGGTAAAGATCCTGATTTGGTTGACACAGCATTTGAAAGAGCCAACGAAGAGCAAAGAGAGATCTTCTTGAAACAAACTAACGAAGACGGACACACCGCCCTTGATGTTGCGGCGAAGCACTCAGTTGAACCTAATATAATCACACGGCTCCTAGCGTGGGGGATGGAAACACAACATACTTCGGGAAGTTGGAATCCTTTTAAAACTGACTTTATCACACAACCCCTTCATTTAGCAGCTTCTAGATCTGATGGCTTAGCGGGCGAAACGATGTTACGATTATTAGCCGGCGGGGCAGATGTGTTTGCACAAGATGAAAATGGAGACACTGCTCTTCATATTTACATTAAAAATCAAGAAATTTGGGTTCCACATGTTGGATTGATACTCGAAGTTCAACAATGGCAAACTAGTATATTCAAACTTAAGACTATAGAATTAGAAAATAACAAGGAACAAACGGCCTTGGGTCTGGCCACCCTAAACTTAGATGATTTTTGGGTGATAGAAGAAATGTTGGATTATGAGGCTGACCCGGATCACGTTGATCAAGAGGGCTGGACGCCTTTACTGATTTATACACAAAGAGGTTCAGATCCAAATATTTTCAGATCGCTCTTAGAAAGTTCTGAAGACGCTTGTGATGTTCAAGTGAGTAAAGGAAAAGCAAAAGGTGCTAAAGTTTTAGGATTACTTAAAAACAACAAAAGTTTATATAATTCGGATGATTATGATGGTACGGCACCCATGGCACTGCTGAAAGAAAAATGCCCCGTGTGATCTAACCAAATTTTGATAATTAATATAAATTAGCAGTCTTAGCACTCATAAATAGTTTTATCTGTACTGGGTATGGACGAATATTTCCATTGAACCAATTTAGCATCTGCGATGAAGTTGTTAGCTTGTCGTTAATTTTTCAGAAGTCCAATTCGAAATTTTTTATACAGCACCACGAAAAACTACCCCGAAAATAGACGACGATTAACAGGAGACGACGGA
>JABAYZ010000306.1 GCA_018608735.1 Flavobacteriaceae bacterium
AAGGTGATATGGAACCACCCGCAATCATACCTTTGCCACTCTTGTTATGATTTGGAACCACTCCCTGAGAGCGGTTGTGCGTTTTGATTTATAAACCTGTCTGTTTTGAAGATGTCTCTCATGATTTAAGTGGTTTTATATTTGGCTGTGATAATCATACTGCCCCATGAATACGTCTATGATACTTCCATCAGAGTGAATACATTCACCTACTCCACCAATGAGTGTTAACCCAGTGGAATCAGCATACTGCATCAAACCTTTTAGTTATGAATCCTTGTAGGCTGTAATTGTTTATATTCACCAAACTCTGAAACAGAATAATCGTGGTCAGGGTTAATAACTGGAAGCTATACCTTGGTGAAATTGTAATAGTTAACAGTTACATTATGATATCTTTACAGCAGTTATTTGAAGTTATAAAGTAAAATTATCATTTTGAGTTTATGGATAAATAGCAACAGAAAGATAGCAAAAATGAAAAGACTTCTTTATTCTACTGCTTTAGTGAGTGTTTTAGCGGGATCAGCCAATGCTGACACAATTTGTGGTATAAACACTGACACTGTTCTTAAATGGCCAGGATATGCGGGAAAACAAAATGTTTGGTTTGACAAAGGTGAGCATTTTTTTAAGTATTCTTCCACTTATAAAGGCAAAACACACACCATTAATCACTTTCGAGTGAACAAAGAGAGCTGCCAGAAAAACACAATTTTAATAACAAATGATACTGACGACAAAAACCACATCTCTACACCTTCTGAATCATATATTGACCCTTCTATGTGCTGTATGAGTATGGGCCTTGACCCGAGTATGGGCTTTGACCCGAGTTATAATTATGACATATCATATGATCTTATTCTTTCGTCATTTGAAGATGATGAGTTTTTTGAAGATGATGAGTTTATTGGCACCAACTATACATAAGTTAGAGTACCCAAGTGTCGAAGTTTTTAGATGCTGCTAAAGAAGCGCTTTCAGTTAACGATCAGAGCTTCTTTGAGTTGCATCTCCCGATAGTGATTAAGTATTATGATGATCCATATTTGATAAATGTATTTGGCCTTTGGTGTAAAAGGCAACGTCAGTTATCTACGGCAACTGATTTATTTATAAAGGCGATTTCACTACGAGAAAGGTTTTGGGAGGCTCATTTTAATCTGGCGGTTGTAATGCAGCGCCTAAATAAGTCAAAAGAAGCATTGGTTATACTGAGAGACGTAGAATTCCCTGAAGCTGCATCTTTTAGCGTTCTGAAGCTGTCGATTAAATGCTATCTTGACTTGGGTAGATTTGAGGAAGCTGAACTTGCTGCTCATGAAATATTGCAAACAGTTAACTATGCGAAGAAAAATGACCGTTTTGCCCTCATGATCCTTTTGGCGTGCAGTTGCGTGCGCTCCGATTTTGAGTTGGCGCAAAGACATTTGGTAAGATTGAATTTTGATGACCGTGAAGCAAACTTTTTTTTAACAAATATGTTGGGGTATGTAAGGCGTTTTGATATTTTTGATTGCCTTAATGGTGTTTATGATTTGTTTTTTTTCAAGTATGATGTTGTGGACATGAACATTGGTCAGATGTATTTTTTGACAAGGTGCTGCTGTAACTTTGATTTAATCAGGCGTTTAGAAGATTGTTTTCCATCTAGCATTGAATCTTTCACATTATCTCCTTTTTCAATGCTCACCTACACTGATGATGCTGAGGTTCATCGAAAGATTGCAGAAAATTTTGTGGACCTTGAACGGCATCAACATCGATCAGCAGCGCTTGGAAAAATCTGTGTGCAGACGAAAGAGAAAAAGATTCGAGTTGGTTACTTTTCAAGTGATTTCTATAACCATGCCACTATGATTTTATTGAAAGATGTTCTCTTCAATCATGATAGCGATAGATTTGAGATATATATTTATAATTATGGTACTCGAAGAGACGACCTCACTGCAGAGCTGTTGTCTAACTTTGCCAATTACATATTGTGTTGTGATTTGTCGGATGAGGAAATTACGCAACATGTGTCAAATAACTGTCTTGATATTGTCGTGGATTTGAAGGGTTTCACAAAGGGTGCAAGAAATAATCTTTTTGATTACTTTTCGAATGTTTGTAAGATAAGCTTTCTTGGATTTCCTGGCTCAATAGGAAAGTCGGATCATTATGCAATCGTTGACCCAGTTACTGTTCCTTTGTGTAAAAGCAATGAATTCTCCGAAAGGTTGGCGTATTTTTCGGGCTGCTACCAACCCAATAATTCCAGAAAATTAGAGAATTGCAAGCGGGTTTCGAGGGATGCTTCTGAACCCTTTCTTTTTTGTTGCTTGAATAACAGCTATAAGATTTCTGAGGATGAGATTGAAGCGTGGTGTCAAATCTTGCAACGTTGCAAACACTCAAGTCTTCTCCTGCTGTCTGATAATAAAATTGCCCAGGAGAATCTATCTAAAATTTTTGTAGACAGGTTTCTTATCGATAGAATAAAATTTGTGCCAAGATCCAGTCATAATAACTATTTAAAAAGATTGTCAGAAGCAGATCTGTTCTTAGATACATTTTTAGTTAATGCTCACACTACAGCTGCTGACGCTTTGAGAGCTGGAACGCCTTTGCTAACGGTTTTTGGGAACAAGTTTGCATCGCGAGTTGCTGCAAGCCTTCTTCATCATATTGGTGCATCTTCGCTGATTTGCAGAGATCGTCAACACTATATCGAAAAGGCCGTACATTTCTACGAGAATAGGGATGAGCTTGAGATCTTACGTAGATCTTTAAGAACACGATCGAACACATTATTTGATCCGGTGTTATATGTTAAAAGACTTGAAGAGCTATATATCCGTGTATTGAAACATTGGCAGAGCCATCCAATTTAACTTTTTTATAATTTTAGCACCAATCGTTTTAAAGGTTTGACTGACTGATCTCAATTTTTAGTGCCTAGATAGTGATCTTTGATATAAGTGTGTTTCTGGGTAAGCTTAGGTACACGACGCGTGAAGTAATACGTCTGTCCCTTTAGCTTCAAATAAGAGCACTTTTGGTGGACCATG
>JABAYZ010000038.1 GCA_018608735.1 Flavobacteriaceae bacterium
CATTTCAGGCATTCCTGGCCCGCCTTTAGGGCCTTCATAACGAATGACAACAACGTCACCTTTACTGACTTTACCGTCTCGGATACCGTCATTAGCATCGTATTCGCCTTCAAAAACTTTTGCTGGGCCCTTAAATTTTAAGCCCTCTTTTCCTGTGATTTTGGCAACACTTCCATCGGATGCTAAGTTTCCATACAACATTCTTAGGTGTCCAGAAGTTTTAATAGGTTCTTCGATAGTTCTGATCACATCTTGACCCTCTGACAGATCTTGTGCTTCAGCTAGGTTTTCAGCAACTGTTTTTCCGGTTACAGTTAAACAATCTCCGTGAAGTAAACCTTTATCTAATAGATATTTCATCACCGCTGGAATTCCTCCAACATGATGTACATCTTCCATTAAGTATTTCCCACTAGGTTTCAAATCGGCCAAAAATGGGGTGTTGTCACTGATCCTTTGAAAATCTTCGAGGGTAAATTTTATTTGAGCAGCTCTTGCTATCGCTAAAAAGTGTAGGACTGCATTTGTTGAACCTCCAAGTATTGTCACAAGTCGAATGGCATTTTCGAGCGATTTTTTTGTGATGATATCTGAGGGTTTAATATCTTTTTCTAATAGTAAGCGCATCGCTTCTCCAGCTTTGATCGCTTCTTTCTTTTTTTCATCGCCAGTTGCTGGGTTGGACGAGTTATAAGGTAGTGCCATTCCTAAGGCTTCAATGGCTGAGGCCATTGTATTTGCGGTGTACATGCCACCACAAGCACCTGCTCCTGGACATGCTTTTTCTACAATTTTTTCAAATTCAGATTCAGACATTGTGCCTGCAACTTTACTTCCCCAAGCTTCAAATGCAGAAACGACATCTAGTTTTTTTCCGTTATGACATCCTGAATCAATCGTTCCTCCATAGACCAAAATGGCTGGTTTATCAACACGAATCATCGCCATTAATGCACCTGGCATGTTTTTATCACACCCAACTACAGTAATCAGACCGTCATAGCTCATCGCCTGTACAACCGTTTCCATAGAGTCGGCAATAATATCTCTAGATGGCAATGAAAAACGCATTCCTGGTGTCCCCATTGAAATCCCGTCACTAACACCAATGGTGTTAAAAATAAGCCCTATGACGTCTTTGTTAAGTGTGCCTTCTTTTACAAGTTTTGCCAAATCATTGAGGTGCATGTTACAGGGGTTTCCTTCGTATCCTGTACTAGCAATTCCTACCAATGGTTTTTCGAAGTCTGCTTTAGACAATCCAATGGCATGTAGCATAGCTTGGGCTGCTGGTTGCGTTGGGTCTTGAGTTACCGCTTGGCTGTATTTATTTAGTTTTTTCATTATTAATTTTATGCCTTATAAGTTCCAAAATTATCTTTTTACACATTTAGTGTAGAAAATATGTCATTAAATGGTTTAAATTCAATTGTTTGAAAATGGCTTTAATCTTCTGTAAAACAAGTAATTAAAGTCAATTCTGTATGATGTTCAGTCCGCAAAAATAATACTAAATACGCGGTAAATCACTATCATCTTTTAAAGGTAGTTCTGAAGCGCCCATTAAATAGGTGTCCACATGGTGTGCTGCTTGCCTTCCTTCAGAGATGGCCCACACAATTAAGGATTGTCCACGTCGCATGTCTCCAGCAGCAAATATGCCAGGAACGTTTGTTACATAGTCTTTAGTGGTTGCTTTAATGTTGGTTCTGAAATCCATTTCTAAACCAAATTGATCTGCCAATGTTTTTTCGGCGCCTGTAAATCCTAAGGCCAACAGCACTAAATCACACTCCCAAAGTTTTTCGGAGTTTGGTACTTCTTTTAAATCTGGTCGCTCCCCTTGTTTAAATATCCATTCTACCTCAACCGTTTTTAAGGCTTTCAGTTTTCCGTTTTTATCACCAATAAATTCTTTGGTTGAGATGCTAAAAAATCGTTCTACACCTTCTTGATGCGAAGAGGTTGTTTTGAGCTTCATTGGCCAATAGGGCCAAGGTTGATTTGCAGGACGCCCTTCCGTTGGTTTGGTCAAAATCTCAAAATTAGTAACGGATTTTGCACCATGACGGTTTGAGGTTCCTATACAATCTGATCCTGTATCACCCCCACCAATTACAATGACGTTTTTACCTTTGGCAGACAGCACGTCTTTAAAATCAACTAAACCGTCCACGTATTGATTGTTTAGTTTTAGAAATTCCATAGCTTGATGAACGCCTTTTAATTCAGCACCTGGAATTGGAATGTTTCTTTTTACGGTCGCTCCACCACATAAGACTACGGCATCGAAATCGGCTTTGAGTTGGTTGGCGTCTAAGTTTTTACCAACATGTGCGTTGGTTTTAAACACAATCCCTTCCTCTTCTAAGACTTTAATACGTCGGTCGATGACGTTTTTTTCCATTTTAAAATCTGGAATGCCATAGCGTAATAGTCCACCAACTTTATTATCGCGTTCAAAAACAGTAACGGTATGACCTGCTCTGTTTAGTTGTTGTGCGGCAGCTAATCCTGCAGGACCAGAGCCAATAACCGCAACTGTTTTGTTGGTTCTTACTTTTGGTGGTTGAGCTGTAATCCAGCCCTCAGTAAAGGCGGTTTCAACAATGTTTTTTTCAATATTTTCAATACTTACGGGGTCTTCATTAATCCCTAAAACACAGGCTTCTTCACAGGGTGCTGGACATAATCTGCCTGTAAATTCTGGGAAGTTGTTGGTGGAATGTAAAATTTCCGCCGCCTCTTTCCATTTGCCTTTATAAACTTTATCGTTAAAATCTGGAATCAAATTTCCAAGTGGACAGCCACTATGACAAAACGGAATTCCGCAATCCATACAACGGGCGCCTTGATCTTTTAATTTAGATTCTTCCAATGGAATTGTAAATTCCTTATAATTTTTTATTCTCTCTTTAGGCGACTCATAGGTTTCGTCCTGTCGCTCAAATTCTAAAAATCCTGTTGTCTTTCCCATCCTTAAACTGTTTCTAGTTG
>JABAYZ010000279.1 GCA_018608735.1 Flavobacteriaceae bacterium
ATCTTATGGGTCTCACAACATAACTGTGGATCTTGTGGACAATAGTAATGCACCTCTTTCAACTCCAATAACTGCAACTTCAACGTTTACTAATTATCAAGTTCAAACACTTCCAATAACAGAAAATTTCACGTATACGGCTGCAGAAAACTTAGGAGATCAGGGTGCCTGGACAAACTACTTTTCAGGCGATGAAATATTAATAGAAGCAGGCAATCTTTCTTATTCAGGCTTAGTTGGTACTGGAAATTCAATTTCGTTTGATGGTACAGGAAAAGATCCTGCTGTACATTACACTCCCACGAGTAGTGGCTCGATATACGCTTCTTTTATGCTTAAAGTATCCGCATTAGACGCCTCAGCAGTCAATGGGTATTTTGGTGTTTTAAGAACGGATAGCGGAAGTTATATTTCTAGACTTTGGATTTCTCCAACAAGCGCAACTAGTTATAGAATTGGAATCAGTAGTGAAGGTACTTTGACTCAAATACACGCTCCTACAACTGATTATACTTTGAATGAAACTATCTTTGTCGTATTTAATTATGATCTTGACAACAACACCACAAGTGCATGGATAAATAAAGGAAATACAACTGCTCCAACTGCTGATATTACTGAGGCTTCAACTTCTACTAGTAATACGTTAAATCAGTTTTTAATTCGACAGGATTCAGCAACGGAAACGCCTTCAATCGTTATGGATGAGCTAAGAATTGGTACGACTTGGACGGATGTTGTTCCGAGTTCATTATCAGTAACCTCAAAGGATTTAAGCTCATTCAACCTATACCCCAACCCAGCCAAGAGTGGTTTTGTAAACATCACTTCAACTGGATTGGGAGCTATTCAAGCGAGTGTATTTGATATCCTTGGAAAGCAAGTCATCAATGCAGCTGTTGCTAATGAACGCTTGGATGTATCATCACTTAACACAGGGGTTTACATTGTAAAGCTGACACAAGATTCAGCAACATCCACTAAAAAATTGATTATTCAGTAATCAAAAAATAAATTCTTTAAAAAGAGCGCTGCCGCATTGGTAACGCTCTTTTTAATTTTAGCTACTTTTGTAGTGGAATAGTATTTATATGATTACCACAGATTCAATTTTCAATATCCAATCCGAAGCCGATTTTAAAGCCATTGCTTTAGACGTCTTCAAGTTTCAATTTGAGCATAACGTTGTATACCGTTCATTCTGTGATTTACTCTATAAGCATCCGAGCGATGTCCATACAATAGAGCAAATTCCGTTTTTGCCCATTGAGTTTTTCAAAACCCGCAGCATCGTATCCACCAATAAACCCGTCGAAGCTACCTTTACGAGTAGTGGCACTACAGGCAGTAATGTGAGTAAACACCATGTGTGTGATTTAGAAATTTATAAACAAAGTTTTAGACGTGGCTTTGCGTCCTTTTATGGCAACATCGAAGATTATACAGTACTAGCCTTATTACCTTCTTATTTGGAGCGTGAAGGCTCGTCGTTGGTCTATATGGCAAACGATATGATTGCACAGTCCAAACAGCCTGAAAGTGGATTCTATTTGCACGATTTAGAGGCCTTAAAAAATACCTTATTGAAGCTCGAAGCCAAAGGACAAAAAATCTTACTCATAGGAGTTTCCTATGCGTTATTGGATTTGATGGAAGCACATTCGTTTGAACTAAAACATACCATCATCATGGAAACAGGGGGTATGAAAGGCCAACGAAAAGAGCTTGTCAAATCGGAGTTACATGCCATTTTGAAACAGGGCTTTGGTGTGGATAGCATTCACAGTGAATATGGGATGACCGAGTTGTTGTCACAAGCCTACTCTAAAGGAGGTGGCATTTTTGAAACACCAGCATGGATGAAAATTCTGACCAGAGACCCAGAAGATGCACTGAGCATTCAGCCCGTTGGAAAATCGGGCGGGGCAAATATTATTGACTTGGCGAACATCAATTCGTGCGCCTTTATTGCAACACAGGATTTAGGGAAAATCATGCCCGATGGCAGCTTTGAAATCCTAGGTCGATTTGATCAATCCGATATTCGAGGTTGTAATTTGATGGTGCTTTAGACCACTCGAATTATAAAAGTACTACGCTTCCCACGATTTATAATTACATAGGTATTATTAATCAAGTCAGCATTTGAAATTTTATAGTCCTCCCCTACTTTTTCTTTATTCACAGAGACAGAATTTTCTTTTAACGCGCGACGTGCTTCGCCATTAGACGCTAAAAAGTTGGTTTCTGCCGAAAGCGCTGCGATCATATCTAAACCCGATTCTAACAGTGTTTTTGAAACCTCAGCTGTGGGAACACCTTCAAAGACATCTAAAAACGTGGCTTCATCCAAAGTTTGAATATCTACTTTAAACGATTTACTGTATAAAATAGTAGATGCTTTTTCGGCATTTTCACAATCTGCTTGACTGTGCACCATCGTTGTGATTTCTTGTGCCAAACGCTTTTGAAGCAGCCTTAAATGGGGGTGTTCTTTATGTGTTTCTATAAGAGATTTAATATCTTTTTCTTCTAAAAACGTAAATATTTTAATGTATTTTTCGGCATCATCATCACTAGAGTTTAACCAGTACTGATAAAACTTATAAGGCGAGGTCCGCTTGGCATCTAACCAGACATTTCCGCCTTCGCTTTTACCAAACTTAGATCCGTCTGATTTTGTAATTAAAGGGCAAGTAATGGCAAATCCTTTACCATTTCCAACACGTCTTATAAGCTCTGTTCCGGTTGTAATATTCCCCCATTGATCGCTCCCACCCATTTGAATGGTACAGCTATGTGTCTTAAACAAATGAAGGAAATCATAGCCTTGTACCAATTGATAGGTAAACTCTGTAAAACTCATACCATCAGAGCTTTCTGCAGAAATTCTGTTTTTTACAGAATCTTTGGCCATCATATAATTTACCGTGATGTGTTTACCTACATCTCTAATGAAATCTAAAAATGAAAAGTCTTTCATCCAGTCATAGTTAT
>JABAYZ010000226.1 GCA_018608735.1 Flavobacteriaceae bacterium
TAGATAATTTACTAACTGTTGGCGAAACCTATACATTTTATGTGTGGGTAAAACTTGCACCGGGTGTCTCTGGAACAACACAATTAACCATTAAGAATACCACTGCAACTTCAAACCAATATGAAAATTTAACTATACCCATATCGTCTTCTGACCAAGAATGGACGCTTCTTTCGGCGGATTATTTTTATTCGGATGCTTATAATTTATTTGTCTATGTGAAAGGTCCAACAATGACAGACGGTGGTGGTGATTATTATATTGATGATTTTTCTTTAGTAACTCAAGGTGCTCCACAAATTGATTTTTCAAATATTGATGATATTGTAGATATTGGAGCGTATGAGTCTCCAGGGAGCTCACTTAGCAATGGAAATATAAGTCAATCCCTCTCAGAAAATATTGTGTATCCAAATCCCGCATTGGATAAAATCCGTATTTCAAAAACCTCTAAAAATGACATAGTTACAGTGTCAGATTTAATGGGAAAACAATATAGATTACCCCAAAGTCAACAACAACAAACACGTTCAATAGAGGTGTCAAACCTAAGTACAGGCTTGTATCTTTTGAGAATTGTCAATCCAACCACTAACCAAATGCAAACCATACGTTTCATAAAAAATTAATACCACACCATTTATTATAATGATAATTAAGATGAAAAGAATAAAAAAAATAATTTATATATCCCTTGTTAGTGTCCTCATATGTACAATTGGTTGTGCAAACATGGGATCAGTTTCCAAAAACAATAATTCAACCCTTAGTTCACATTTTAAAGGACTGTTTCATTTGGGTGCAGCAATTAATGAAGAAACTATTTTAGGGAAGGATTCAAAATCAGTATCAATTGTAAAATCTGAGTTTAATTCTATCACTCCGGAAAACTCATTAAAATGGATGTATATTCAACCCAAAGCGAATCAATTCGAATTTAAAGCAGCTGACCGCTATGTTCAGTTAGGTCTTGAAAATGATATGTATATTGTTGGACATGCTTTGGTATGGCACAATCAATTGGCTGATTTTATGCAAACCATTAATGATGCTGATGAAATCCAAGGATATATAGCGAATCATATTAATACTGTAGTTTCTCGTTACAAAGGGAAAATAGATGCATGGGATGTTGTGAATGAAGCTTTCGATGAAGATGGATCTTTACGCAAATCAGTTTTTTACAATAATCTGGGCGAAGATTACATTGAAGATGTTTTTAAACTTGCCAAAAAAGCGGATCCTCAGGCTGACTTAATTTACAACGATTATAACTTTTATAAACCTAAAAAAAGAGCAGGTATTTTAAAAATGGTTAAAAAATTTAAATCTAAAGGAGTTAAGATAGATGGGGTTGGGGTTCAGGCCCATTGGGATTTAAAATCACCAAGTATTGATCAAATCGAACAAATTATATTGGATGTTCATGCTGCTGGTGTCCCCGTATCTTTTACAGAGCTTGATATTTCCGTATTACCAAATCCATGGGAAATGGTTGGGGCTGAGGTTACTCAAAACTTTTCACAATTTGAAGGCGATCCAAAAATGAGCCCTTATCCAAACAAACTCCCATCTAAAGTTCAAAAACAATTGGCAAAACGCTATCACGACATCTTTAAACTTTTTGTAAAACACAGTGATAAAATAAACAGAGTGACGTTTTGGGGGGTCATGGATAAGCACTCATGGTTAAACGATTGGCCTATCAATGGACGTACAAATTATCCATTGTTATTTGATAGAAACTATAATCCTAAGCCAGCATACAAAAGTGTCTTAGAGGTTAATACAAATCCTAAAAATTAAAAATTATAAGCATGGTATCTATTTCTGAAAAATTATCAATCAAGGAAAAAATTGGTTACAGTTTAGGAGATTTGGCCGCTAACTTGGTCTTTCAAACCCTGATGACCTATTTAGCATACTTCTATACAGATATCTATGGACTTGAAGCTAATGATGCAACAGCACTGATGTTTATTGTGGGTACCGTGGCAGCATTTGGATTTAATCCAATTGTTGGAGCCATTGCAGATCGTACCAAATCCAAATGGGGGAAATTCAGACCTTGGATATTATGGACTGCCGTTCCGCTTGGAATCATCTCAGTTTTAGCTTTTAGTACACCAGACTTCAGCTATCAAGGAAAGTTAATTTATGCTGTAATTACATACACCTTGTTATTATTATTATACGCTTCGAGTAACCTTCCATATTCTGCATTGAGTGGAGTTATAACCGGAAATATGAAAGAGCGTAATAGTATTTCTTCGTATCGATTTGTGGCGGTGATGTTTGCTCAATTTTTTGTGCAGGTGTTTATGCTTCCAATTATAATTTATGCTGGCGAAGGCGATAAAGCTGTTGGGATAGAAATTGTGATGACTTGGCTCGCTGTAATTGGTACCATTATGTTATTAATTACTTTTTTCACCACTAAAGAACGTGTCGTTCCTACTGAAGAACAACAATCTACAGTTAAAGAAGATTTGTTGGATTTGATTAAAAATAAACCATGGGTGATAATGTTGGTGCTCACAACCTTAACATTTATATCATTAGCCATGAAAGGAGGGAGTTATGTCTATTACTTTGAAAACTTTATTGATGCCTCTCATCTAACAAATTTTATCAGTCCAATTTTAGAGTTTCTTTCAAGTATTGGAATTAATTTCTTTGGAAACGACCCTGTATCTGCTGGGTTTGGCTTATTCAATGCCGGAGGCATCATCTTTATGATAATAGGTATCGGTTTGTCAAAACCATTAGCCGATAAGTTTGGAAAACGAAATGTCTTTGGATGGTTTTTATTTATTTCAACCTTATTTATCATTGTATTTTATTTTTTTAAACCTACATCTATTGCAGTTATTTTTAGTGCTCAAATTTTACATGGGTTTTTCTATGGAATTACCATCCCACTTTTGTGGGCTATGATTGCTATTGGACCATTCCTGCGACTTCCACGCAAGGCACCACCAAAGAGGGCGACA
>JABAYZ010000030.1 GCA_018608735.1 Flavobacteriaceae bacterium
TTGTCTCCAAATATTTAATTTGTATGTCCTTTTTATATGTAACATCACACAGACCGGTATCAGTTGTAAAATCAGAAAGCTCATTCGGGACCGATTGTGCCGTGGCCATCGTGGCTGTCAGCAAAAAGCTGGCAATTGCGATTTTAAAAAGCAGACCCATTTTATTGTTTCCCTAGATATTCATTAAGATAATCCAGTATCGACCTACTTATATCTTCTTTATCAGAACTGATACTGACTTTGACCCCAAAAATTCGTTCGTTATTTGCACATTTATGAACCAATTGCGGGCTCGGTGGAAGAAGCTGTTCTGTTTCTAAAAGTTCATCAAGCGTATCTCGCGGCCAGACATCGAATATAGTGACAGCTTTTGAACTACGCAATCTTTTCTCAACATTACAAACCTCAGAATGATCTAACCCAGACGGACCAAAAGAGAGGAATTCAATAGGGTTAGAGGACTCTAACAGCAGCTTAATTTCTTTTCGTTTGTCAGAAAAGGATCCCTTTTGTCCTGGGTTAAATTCGGCCACAAATTCATCAAGGGCATTGTTAAGCTCATCGTTTGAAATATTATTTATCCCCTCTTCTCCTTCGAAGATAATCCTGAAATTAGAGTTGGACAGGGTAGGTGAATTTATTGCATCTTCTTCGCTTAATGATTGATAAATAATTATGTTTTCAAATTTTGATTGGTTCGTAAGGTAATTTTTTAATGCCTGCGAAAAACCTGAAAAATACTTTTTATGAGCTTCTCTCCTAATTTTATCTGTTAAAGCGGCGTTGAAAGCATAGTTCGGTGCATCGTCAAATCCCACGTTGGTGTCAAAAAATACTGCCAAAGTCGCCCCTTTAACTGCAGATATCGGCAAGTCATGTATAGTCACGTGCCCATCCCTATCTATCAAAGCTTGTGGTAAGCCATTGAATTTGTATTTTTTCGTTGAAATTGGCATTTCAATACCAGATGGAAGGCTGCATTTTTGATCTTCGATGTTGCCAGCCTTTAGTAGAACTGACACGCCCTCATACGCAATATTGTAGCGCTTGAACATCTTGCCATCGTTTAGGTAGGCTCCTTGCCTGCCATCATCTCTTAAATAAGAATACAGATATTTGATGTCATCGAATCCAACCCGTTTTTTGTCCTTGAGCAAAGATAGTTCAATGCCACAGTTTTGGAAGTTATTTTCAGTCAGGCCATCTATTATGCCTGCTGTTTCCATTGATTTAATATATTTTTCTCTTTGAGGTAAGAGGTGCACTGTAATTACCTTCTCTCCTTCATCCCAGGAAAAAGATTTGGACCTATCGATCTCCCAATCGCCAAATGTATGTTGATAGCAAGAAAGATTTTTGTAAGCCTCCACAGCTGATTTCATTACGCCCTCTGAGGCTGACAATCTACAACTTTGACTGTCTAGCTCTTGCGTATTAGCAAACATCTGACCTACATCAGGGATAATTCCAATAACTTTAATTCCCAAATCCGCCCAAACCTGAAATATTGTCTTTTTAGAAATTTCTTTTTTGAGATCGGCAAGCGCCTCGTTGTTTGACGACATTAAATTGGAAATAGATTCATTCAACTGCGAAATTTCAGCTTCTTTTTCCTCTAACTTATCCCTTAAAGAAGAAATTTCCTTCTCGTGCTCGAGACCTGCATCCCGATCCTCTACAGGTGTTCCCTCAACATCTTTTTCAGCGGCCACAATTGGTTCCAGAGTTGATGTTACGGAGGTTTCACTCTCAGTATCTTGATTAGCTACGTCTTCCGACGACGTTTGACCTACGTCTACGGGTCCAGGTTCGACCGAAACACTCTCTGGTGTTGCTTCAAGATCAGACAACACAAACAATTGCGGCAAGATCATTCCAGCTATCATTGGCCCGGTAATTTTTTGCTCGCTCTTTTGACAAGTTTCTGCGAATAACACTAACGCTGCTTTAGATCCACGGCCCCAGCGACCATCAATTCGGCTATTGTAAAAAGGATCTTGAGAAGGAATTTCGTTAACGCAAATCCAATCTCTGTTCTGAGGAATTGGTTTTGTTAGGTTTAATTGCACGAGCCTGCTAAGGCCCCTATCCTTTTCAATTAAAGATGTTAATTCACTTGTGCTGACGACATCTCTGCCGTGCAAATCACTGCTCTTAGGAAAAATATCTCCGGCTTTGATTATCTCAAGAGTTAAAAATGTTATTTTTTCTTTCTGCTGCGTAATCGTTTCGTTCCGCCATCCATCTGAATCTCGTAATACTTTGGTGAAGAATTCATTCAATCCACCTCTTAGATTGTGGAGCCGCTGATGGATTTTATCCCCATCTATCTGTGGGGTTATTACAATAATATTTCGGTCATCGTCTTCATCTAGCCAATACTTGAAACATGAAACTTCGAAGTTAGGGATAGGCTCGCTCAGTCCTCGATTGTCATAGTACGAATTTAGGTGGTCCATCAACTCGTCACGCTTAGAATAATTTCCGTCTTCAGCGCATTCCGCTATGTTGCTGTTGAAAATATAAGGACTTAGTTTAGGTTCAGGCGCAGCCTTGCCTTGCGTCCCTATTGCTAGAACCAAAAACAAAACTGTTTGCACAATATAATTATAGTTTTTGAGCATCTTACTTACCATAGTTACCATTAATACGCTTTTACGACGTGGCCAGGTGAAAATTCGTCACCGTCGATCACCTGCCATCTTCCCAATTCATAAGTGCAAAGCTCAATCGAACCAGTTTGGGATTTAACAAAAACGGTATTGTAAGAGCGATCAGAATATCTCGACAGAATGCCACCTACCTCTTGGCAATCCCTTGAGATCGGTAACTCGTTAAGAAATGGTTCTAGGCTTGTGATTTTAAAAATTTTCGCGCTAGTACCTGTGTCATCTGTTACAACCCTACCAGCATCAGCAATTGGGCCTAAGGTTTCCTCCAGGTCGGTAAGTCTATATTCTA
>JABAYZ010000131.1 GCA_018608735.1 Flavobacteriaceae bacterium
ATTTAGAACTGCGCTAACAGAATCCGTAACTTGAGTTTTGGAATGTATCCCATAATTAGAGGCGAAATTATAGATTTCTAACAGATGCTTTTCATTCTGTTGGAAGCGAAAGACTTTACGATATTGCTCGATCTGCTCCTTTGTAGGGACTGTGCACAAAAACAATTCGCGATTTTCATGTGACTCCAATATGCGTAGTAAATCTCGACCAGTTTCAATCGCTATTCTTGCACTAGCAATCCCTAGTTGAGGTTGCTCAGACATAGTCAGAAGAAGTGCATGATGAAAAAATGTATCAACTTTTTGGACTAATTCTTGTTCAATAAAATGATTAAATTCGCACAATAGGGATGCGTCAACCAACCACTTGCTCAAACTGTATAAGTCGAGTGCAAGGGTATAAACGTCATCATTTTCAACTTTAAAATCATCAAGACGTAAAAATTTTTGCTCGTAGGAATGGTTAAAGTAGTCGATCATATCAAAAAATTATCACCGTTAATCATTTTACACATGTGTAAATCTTGCAACATAACGAAACTTATCGAAAGGTTTTTCTCTAGAACAGGCGCAAAAATTATTTTCGGATTGATTCAAGATTCAAACCTTATTGAAATACGGTCATGGAACCACGTAAATTCATATATCGAGAATACGGTTTTTTCGGAATTCACTACCTCATCGAATGGAGAAAAACTGGATTACATGCACAGCGACAATATCGCGCTTCAGGTCCGGACGATTGTGATGAAGCAGTTTTGAAAATTGACGGACCCACTTGGTCAGAATTTAAAACGCAAGTAACCGCCTTAGAATTAGATCCCGTCGAACCTGATGGCGAACCTGTTTGTGATGGTCTTCAAGTGGAGTGCCACATTACATTTCGTGAGCGTTTGATTAAGTTTGAACAAAGTGATCCTGAATTTGAGGGATTAGATAAACTACAAGGATTGATAAATGATCTAACTATATGCGAACTTTTTCCGAAAGGCGTTTTGCTAGATTAGTAATTACCTTGGTAGGTTTAAAAGTCAGATAATGAATGAACAATTAAGAGTTATGACTTGGAACACTGCGAAACGCTTAAAACACACTTTTGGGCAAGTCGAGTTAATCCACAAATTTTCACCAGATATAATCGCCTTACAAGAAATCATCCCAAGCACTGAGCAAAAACTATGATCACTGCTGCTGACAACTCATTCGCATATCATCTCGAGTTTTGACTTAGTTGAAGACAATTCAAAGTTGGTGAAAAAGCGAATGTTTGGTTAACTGATTGCTTCTAGATACCCACTTTGCGCGATAGATCCAAAGAATTTTGATGTGCCGCATCTCAGTATGAACAGAAAGAGAGATAATGCTTATTAATTTTATTTCTATTGCTAGCAGCAGTTCCAAAATGCACATAATGTATTCAACAAAAAACAGGTAGATCTACATTTTCAGGGAGATGCTAAATGGAATACACAGGTTTCATATCGTCTTTGGTTGAAAGAAGTGAGAGTGTATTGGGCGTTAACGCTCGCACACTAAATCAAACATCTCTCAGAGACACCTCAGTCACTCGACTTCTACTACTACTTAACACAGGGTTTGGCATGGTTTGGGAGAGGATCGATACCGTTCAAAACCATGACGACCCCAAATTCAAAAATGCTTATCCTCAAGAGTTCAAGAAAGTCGCAAAGAAAACTAAAGTATCGGAATGCTTAAAGATTGAAGATCGGGACTTTTTTCAAAAAACATCGGAAGATCTATCTTGGAACGTTTATCATGTTCCAGAATACAAAAACCCTCACAACATTTCAGATTTGATAAAAGGTTTATGTGCCCAAAGCAGGTTTGCAAAAACACATAAAAAAAATAACTACAAAGAATTATTCATGAGTTTACGAAATTCATTCGCTCATGGAGGAGTACACCCACTTTCACCAAGACAAACATGTGATTACGCGTTTATTGAACAACAAAGACTGCAAAATCCAAAATTAATAAACGAAAATAATATATACAAAATCTATTTCGTTTCTAAATGGGGTGAATCCAAAGATCCCAAAGGGCACACGATTATCGAGTTTTCCGTTCCCGCTCTCATGAATTTTTGGTACGACTGGAGAGAGATTATTCTTTCAAACAAAGTGATAAACCTTTCTAACTATGATAACGCTGCATAAATTAGGAAAAAATCGAAACTAGGGCAGTTAAAGGTTTCACGGCAATGAACATTTCAACGGGCAAAACGGTATTCTATCCTTGTTGTGCCAACGACGTTCATTTTCCATTAGAATTATTAGGTACAGAAAACACAAAATATATATTTTGTGACGTCCGTAGTTACCGTGGTTGGTATAAAGCAAAAAACTCAAAACAATCAGTTGAATTTCTCAAGATGGATGCTTGGGATGCAATCCAGAAATTGCCCGTTATAGATATCCTTTTTTATCGAAGAGACGGCATGAGTGAGGGTGGTAGCGGCGTAGAAGTTTTAGGAGATGCATATTTGGTGCAACTACTGAAAAAATATCCTATAAACGGCGGTAAAATAATCACCGATGGATCAAATGCATTTGGACGCCGACTTGATCTTCTAAAAATGGGTTTCGTTGATTGTGCAGGTTTCAATATTTCTTTGTCAGAAAATCAAGAATTTGAAAATTACGAGTTAATAAATTTTGATGTTCATCCCATTTAATTTCCAATTCCATGCTCCGCTTTATACATCCCCATTTGCAACCTTTCCATAAACAGTAATCTACAAACTCACCAATCTAGCGACATCATTAAATCATATACGATTACCCAAGGTTTGTGGATCAGAGCGCCAGTTAAATAGCAACAATTGAGTGAATATGAGTTTATAACTTTTTATAACAGTTAGTTACACATAATTCAAAAGCAACTTTTTATTCAAGTTATTGTTATATATTTGAAAAATGGTGCCCCCACACGGACTCGAA
>JABAYZ010000259.1 GCA_018608735.1 Flavobacteriaceae bacterium
AGAATATTTTCTGATGGACGTAACCCAAAGTCTGGACAATCATTAACTGTGGCAAGGCGTGAAGCACGTTCCTCAAGGCGAATGAGAGATCGTTATTTACGTCGTCGTACTGTTTTGATGGAAAAGTTATCCACGGGGGGGTTAATGCCTGAAAACCCTGCTGAGCGTAAAGCACTTGAACTTCTTAACCCATATGAATTGCGCGATAAGGGATTGTCAGAAAAGTTACCACTTTCTCATTTGGGACGTGCAATATTCCATCTAAACCAGCGTCGTGGTTTTAAATCAAATCGAAAAACAGATGCAAACGACAATGAAGGTGGTAAAATCAAGGAAGGGGCAGCACGTTTAGAAATTGCTATGATGGCAGATAATTCAAAAACGTATGGACAGTTTCTAAATAAGCGCCTCAAAAAAGATAGCTCTAACCCCATAAGGACACGACTTGGTGTGGTTAAGTCTGAAGATGGTAAAGAGAGTAGTGGCTATAACTTCTACCCAACACGTGATTTATTTGAGCGAGAATTTGAAGCTCTTTGGGATGCTCAAGTGCAATATTACCCTGAAATACTCACGGACGATTTGCATGATGAAATCCAAAGGATCATTTTTTTTCAACGACCATTAAAAGAACAAAAGGTTGGTAATTGTTTCTTTGAAGAAGAGTCGAGATTAGCAAAAGCGCATCCATTGTTTCAAGAATTACGATTATATCAAACTATAAATGCACTAAGGGTCAAAGAGTCTAATATTACTGATCGACCTTTATTCATTGAAGAGCGTGATGCTTTGATTTTATTCGCGCGTAAAAAGAAAAAAGCAACTTTTGCAGGAATGAGAAGAGCGTTAAAATTGCGCCCTGATCAGACTTTCACGCTTGAGCGAGGTAATCGTAAAGATATTGATGGTGATGAAATTGAAGTAGCCTTTTGCAAAGCTTATGGAAGCAATTGGGCATCAATGGCTTTAGACCAAAAATGGTTAATCATTCAAACAATTCAAAATGCTGAAGATAATGAACTGTTAGTTGCCAAGCTACAGTCTGATTATGATCTGGACGCAGAAACTGCCGAGGAAATGGCAAAAGTACGATTGCCTGATGGATACGGTAGGTTAGGTGAAACTGCATCTCGAAAAATACTTAAAGAACTTATTAGAGACGTTGTACTTTATTCAACTGCTGCCAGTGATATCTATAGTTCTCATAGTGACGATAGTACTGGGGAAGTGTTTGAGCATTTGCCATATTATGGTGAAGTTTTGCAGCGCCACATAATACCTGGTTCTTTCGATGTAAAACAACACGACCCTGATAAAAATACAGCAGAATATTGGGGGCGGATAACAAACCCAACTGTACATATTGGTTTAAACCAATTGCGATTATTAGTTAATGATATCCTCGATATTTATGGCAAACCTAATAAAATCGTTGTTGAGTTAGCTCGTGATTTAAAAAATAGTGATGCTCAGAAAATACAAATTAATACAAACATAAAAAAAGCTACTGAAGCAGCGCAAAAAAGATCAGAAAAATTAGAAGAACTAGGAATTAAAAATACTGGTGATGCTCGTATGCGACTTCGACTATGGGAAGAAAGCCATCATGATGCAACGAAGAGATGCTGTCCTTATTGTTGCAAACCTATTGGGGTAAAAAATGCGCTCGATGGAACTCAAATGCAAATTGATCATATTTTACCTTACTCTCGGACCTTAGATGATAGTCCGTCCAATAAAGTTTTGTGTCATGCTGTTTGCAATCAACAAAAACGTAATAAAACGCCATTTGAAGTTTGGGGAAGTAATCCAGAGTTATGGGAAAAGATTTCAGCTAATATGAAGAATTTACCTGATAACAAATCCTGGCGCTTTGGCCCTGATGCAATGGATAAATTTGAAGGTGATCGCCATTTTGAATCACGACAACTCGTCGACACACAGTATTTATCACGTATCGCGCGAACATATTTATCAAAATTATACCCTGAAAAGGGTTCTGCTCCCGTTCAAGTAGTCCCTGGGCAATTAACAGAAATGTTGCGACGCAAATGGGGTCTGAATGAATTTTTACATGATGCTGAATTAGCAGGTAAAGAAAAAAATCGCCAAGATCATCGCCATCATGCAATTGATGCAGCTGTAATTGCTGCAACAGATGCTGGGTTGTTGCAGAGGGTTTCTAAATCTGCGGCTCGAAATGTTGATCAAGGTCGAAGTGTACTTAAGAACATTGAACCCCCTTTTGGTGGTTTCAGAGATGGGCTTAAGAGCGTTCTCGAAAGTATAACCATTAGTCATAAACAGGACCATGGTAGCGTAGGCACTACACAGAAGACTTCAGGGCAACTGCATAATGATACAGCATATGGCTTATTAGAAGGTGGATTAGTCGTCACACGAAAGCCGTTTGATACCCTCAAGCCAAATGATATTTCAAAAATACGTGATGTTAATTTGCGTAATATTTTATCAAAAAAATTAGAGGGTTTAGTAGGTAAAGATCATGAAAATGAACTTAAACGTTTTAGTGAAATTGATCCTCATTATAAAGGTATTCGTCGTGTCCGAATGGTTGAAAAACTAAATACTATTCCAATTAAAGATAAGGATGGAAAAAGTTATAAAGGCTATAAAGGTGATAGTAATCATTGCGTAGAAGTTTGGCGTCTACCTGACGGGACTTGGAAGTCAATTGTGTTGACTACTTTTGAAGCAAATTCAAAGGGTCTTGGCTCTACTAGACCACACCCTACAGCTAAATTAATAATGCGGTTATTTAGTAAAGACCAAGTAGCTCTGGAACACCCTAAGTTGGGAAATCTTAGATTGGTTATTGTTAAGATATCTCAAGATAGAATTGTTTTATGTCAAAATAATGAAGCGAATGTTGCCAAACGTAAAGAAGATAAAAATGATCCATTTACATATGTAAATATAGGATTGGGAACAATCAAAA
>JABAYZ010000193.1 GCA_018608735.1 Flavobacteriaceae bacterium
TTATCGTTCAACGTAAATGACATCCGGATCTTTGCCCTCAAGGTAACATTGGTATATTTTCCGGTAGGAGTTTTCCAGATCAGCCGTAAACTTATCCATATCGAAAAGTTCTGAAGTAATACGTTTTAGAGTAAGTTTTAAGCGGATAGCAGCGAGCTTCTTAGGGTCTTTAGCTAAACTTAACGCAAGCCTTTCGTACTCGTCCGAAGTGCTTGTGATGAGTTCAGGCAATTCGATTGATTTAAGTAAGCTCGAAGCCATTCGAGCAGTATAACCAACACCTGCCTTTGTAATCAGCGGCACTCCCGCCCAAAGAACGTTACTCGCCGTCGCCCCCGCGTTATAATTAAACGTATCTAAATATAAATCTGCATGCGTTAATTGATTCTTGTATTCGTGAAATCCTACGCTTTGAGTGAAAATAAGCCTCTCATGAGAAATTCCACGATTATCAGCCTGTTTAATCAAATTTTCTTTTGCTATTTCATTCGGTGCGTACAACCAAAGAATACTAGCTTCAACACCATGCAACAAACGCATCCAAATATCAAATTCTACCGATGTAATTTTGTATGAATTATTTATTGCGCAAAATATAAATGCATCGTCCGGAAGGCCCAACTGCTTCTTAGAAGGTGCCTCTCCTAGAAAAAGTGTATTGTCCTGCGCCTGATAATGGCTGGGAAGATAAATAGGTTTCTCTGAATAGTACTTCTGGCTTTCAGATGGAACCAAGTTTTCGTCGACGATGATATAGTCAATAAAATTTGAGCCCATAGACCCTGGGTAACCCAGATAACTTACTTGTAACGGCGCCGCCCTATGGGCGAAAATTTGTGGCCGGCCAGATGTAGTGAAGCCTGTTAAATCAATGGCTATGTCAATCCCGTCACGCCTCGCAAGACTTGCTATCTCAAACTCACTTAAACCCGAAACGTCCTTAAAGTTATTGAGTGCTTTTGAAATTTGATCATACTGATAGTCTCTGACGTGGCCATAAGAGTATTCATAGATTTCAAATTCACTTTTAGAGTGATTTTTTAATATTCCTGAAATTAAAAGCGAAACAGGGTGTGAATGAAAATCACTGGAAAAGTAACCTATTTTAATTTTATTTCGCTTAACTAACGGCATCACAAAATTTGGCAACTTCCCTGGCATAAGTTTAGCCGCGCACCACCGCTCTGCGCGAATTTTATGCCGACACGGCGCATCCTCCAATGCCAATAAAGCAAAAGGCTCTATCACACCATTTGTTGTTCCGATCGAAGGAAGTTTGGACCTTAGCTTTTCGATTTCATCCCAATTACACGTTAAAGCACATAGATGTAATTTGCTGGACAATGCGCAACCATCGTCAGGATCTAGTCTCAATGCCTTATCGTAGTAGCGTAGAGATGCCTTGTAGTAATCACCTCCCATTTTTTGAAAAATAACTCCAATATTATAAAGTGCCTCAAAGCTATTAGGTCTTATTTTGACCGCCCGTTTAAAACACTTTAGAGCCGTACTATAATACCGCTGATCCATTCTTATAAAGCCAAGTTGAAAAAAACAATTGAATGAGTTAGGGTTTAATTGAGATGCAATTTTATATTTTTTTACTGCGCCGATAGTATCACCAATGGCGTACAAACAGGCGCCCAACCCTTCCCAAGCTTCAAAACAAGAGGGCGAAATTTTGGATGCCTTTTCAAAGTTTTTTTCTGCTTCAGAGAAATTTTGTGATTTGATATGGATTTGTCCCATCAACAATAGTGCCTGAACACAGTCCGGCTGTCGCTCCAATATACCATTACATTTTTGTGCTGCACCTAAATGGTCGCTTAATCCCAGCATCACGCCTGCAATATTAAGGTTTGATAAAGTATGGTGGGGATCGATTTCGATAGCCCGCTCAAATACAACCAAAGCATCTTGTTGGTTGTTATTTTCCCAATGCAATTTACCGATTCTATTTAATATGCCGACATCGTCCGAGTTAATAGAAAACGACCTTTCATAAAAATCAATTGCACCATTAATATTTCCAACTAATTCGTACGCTTTCGCCAATGAATAAAGATAGCGTTCAAAAGTGATATTATTGTTTAACGCTTCTTCTAAATAATCAATCGCAGTCTTTGCGGCGTTATGCTTTAAAAGTAGGTCAACAAGAATTAACCTTGCTTCAACATCGTCAGGTTTTAAATCAATAGCTTTTTTAAAATATTTAATGGCTTCGTTTTCGTTTTCTTTCATTAAATTTAAATGCCCAAGCATCATAAAACCCAAGTACCAATTGGGACTTAATTCAACAACATTTTGATAAGCATTCATCGAGGAATTAATATCATTTGCTTTCAAAAAACATTGCCCCAGATAATGGTTTAGTTTGCTGGACGCGGGAAATTCTTCTAGCAGGATGTCACAAACATCTATTGCAGCTTTTATCTGACTCGAGCCAATTAATTTTTCAATTTCCAAGAAATCTTTTCGTGAAGGTTCCCAATCTAGAGATGTTATATAGTCATCGATTTTGAGCATGGATGGGTGCCATAACCCATTTTCTCTTGTTTTAATTAATAATGTTTTTGCATCGGAAATTCTTTCCAACTTAACCAAGACATCTATATACGTAGCCCAATATAAACTCACATTTGGACTGGCATCTAAACAAATTTTTAAATGGTCCAGAGCACCCTCCAGGTTGCCTTGCAAGGTTAATAACAATGCTATGTTATGATTTGCCTCCGGGTGATTTGGCTGCTCCAGACAAATTTGCCTATAATCACTTTCGGCAGATAAAAGGTCACCGGCTTTATGCAGGGCAATACCTCGAGATAAAAGGTCTTCTAAAGTCAAATTTTTTAAAGTACCATCCAAGACGGTTCTCCCAAATTACAGTTAGGCTTAGGGCAGTGGGAGCAATTTTCATGCCGAA
>JABAYZ010000005.1 GCA_018608735.1 Flavobacteriaceae bacterium
GCCCGCCAGAAATCTTAAATTTAATAACAAATTTACATACCAATTTTAAAATATCGTCAGGAACTGAGACCCTAAGTCTTTCAGGTCCATTAGGGAATTTAATAGATGAGTTAACAGCAGAAAATTTACCACCCAACACCTCAGTAGGAATTTCAATAACTTCTGGAAATCTTGTGAGTTATTTAGAAACTACACCGGGGTATGTAAATTCAAGCACCGAATTTTTAGGTGCAGTTCAAAGTGAAGTTAATTTTTCAAAAGAGGGAGGAGCAGTTGATGGTTCTTTCAATCTTTTATTATCTGGAAATAATTCGGGTGAAGTTATTCATTATGCTTTGGGTGGAGAAGAACCGACCGAATCTTCACCAATGTATACACAACCCATAGAAATTTCTGAAAACACAAGTGTACGAGCAAGAATTTTTCGAAATAACTATTTTCCTTCCCCAATATTTACAAAATCATATATATTCAATTCAAATCATGAAATAGACCTGATGTTGTTAAGCACAGCACCAGATAATTTTTTTGATGAAGATACTGGGATATACGTTTTTGGGCCCGATGGCACGTACGATACAAATCAGCCTTATTTTGGTGCGAACTTTTGGGAAGATTGGGAACGTCCAATCCATTTTTCTTTTCATGAAAACGGAACTGATCAATTTTCTGAGTTTAATGCAGGGGTAAAGATTTTTGGAGGATGGAGTAGAGGTCAAAACGGACAACGATCTTTAGCTCTATTTGCAAGAGGTCAATACGGAGATTCAAAATTTGATCATTCTTTTTTTACTCAACCAGCGTATGATAATTTTGAAGCTCTGATCTTAAGAAATTCTGGTCAAGATTGGATGCGTTCTTCAATCAAAGATATTATGCTAACAAGTTTAATGCGAGGTTCAGGGTTAGATTTTCAAGAGCACAATCCGGTGGCCACCTATCTAAATGGTGAGTACTGGGGAATGTATAATTTGAGAGAAAAGATTAATGAGCACATG
Organism: Flavobacteriaceae bacterium; assembly: GCA_018608735.1. GTDB lineage: Bacteria > Bacteroidota > Bacteroidia > Flavobacteriales > Flavobacteriaceae > Hel1-33-131. The sequence goes on from JABAYZ010000005.1 coordinate 999, forward strand.
CTGGCTTCTAAACACAATATAGATGCAGATGACATTACATTACTTTCCGATAATGCAGAAGAAATTGAGGGAACTAATCAAGAATACCTTCAACTGTTAGATTATATAAATACCACAGATTTAACTATAGATTCAAATTTTGAATATGTGAGTGAGCAAATAGATCTTACAGAATATGCCCTCTATCAAGCGTCTAATATATTTTTCAATAATACAGATTGGCCAGGGAATAATATAAAATTTTGGACACACCCAGAAGGGAAATGGCGATGGATTATGTTTGATACTGATTTTGGTTTTGGACCTTTTTGGGACATTAATAATTACAATCAAAACACCCTTAGCTTTGCTCTAGATCCAAATGGTCCTGGTTGGCCAAATCCATCGTGGTCTACACTTTTATTCAGAAGGCTAACCACAAACATAGGATTTAGAAATACATTTATTAATCGATATGCAGATGAACTCAATACTCGTTTTTTATCCAATAGGGTAAAGGCTCATATAGATCAGGTTTATGCCGCTATAGAACCCGAAGTAAATGCACATTATGAACGTTGGAAAGATGACCCCTCCTTAACTAATATTGGTGTTTATATCACTAATATAAACGACTGGGTAGGGTATTATATTGATCAAATGAAAATATTTGCAGATAACAGACCCTCTATAGTTAAAGATCATATCCTATCTCAATACAATTTACCAAATTTCCACCCACTAACCATTACAAATAATACCATTTCGCAAGGCTTTGTAGAGGTAAATGAAAACTTAATCATTCAAGAATCATCTTGGACAGGAGATTATTTTGAAACAGTACCTGTTCAATTAAAAGCTACAGCCACCACTGGATTTGAATTTTCACACTGGAGTGGAGACCTATACAGTACAGAAGAAACCATCAGTATTAATATCGATGACTCATTCGAAGTCATTCCAAATTTCACAGCATCAGATATTACTAACACAATTGTCATTAATGAAATCAACTATAAATCAAGTGATGATTTCGATGCTGGTGATTGGGTAGAATTATACAATCCAAACACAACATCAATAGATCTATCAGGATGGCAACTAAAAGATGATGATGATTCACATGTGTATTCGTTACCTTCCGGAACTCAAATAGAAGCTGATGGATATATCGTTTTAGTAAAAAACGCCTCAGATTTTGCAGGAGTTTTTCCAAACATTACAAATTATATTGGAGAAATTGATTTTGGATTTGGAAATTCAGATGCAGTTAGACTGTATAATGCCTCAGGGGTTCTGCAAGATGAGGTTACTTATCAATCAGAATCACCATGGCCAAATTGTGCTGATGAATCAGGATATACTTTAGAATTAATAACACCAGATCTAGATAACGCATTGCCCCAAAGTTGGAATTGCATAAACCTTCATGGAAGTCCAAATGCAGTAAATAGTAGTTCATTGTCATTAGAAGACGATACGTTAACCTCTGTAAAAATCTATCCAAATCCAACTCAAAATACACTTTATATATCAGGGGTTTCAAACCAATTTAAGCTCCAAGTATTTACCATAACAGGGCAGCAAATTTTAGAGGATCAAAACTCAACTACCTTAGATGTGAGTCAACTAAAACAAGGCATATATTTTATTAAAATAACTGAAGGTCAGAAAAGTTCTTACCTAAAGTTTTTCAAGAATTAATACCACATGAAAATAGCTTTTAAAAATTTCTTTACTCGTGGGTTTGGATATCTTCCCTACTTCATTTTATTTTACTTTATATACCAAGTAGAAATTTTTCAAGAAATGGTTCTTGTAAATGGAGTACTTCAACTCCTATTATTTTTAGTAGTTGCTTGTGTACCAGCATTGTTTACAAAAAAAATGTCCTATGTAGATATTGCTTGGCCCTGGGG
>JABAYZ010000291.1 GCA_018608735.1 Flavobacteriaceae bacterium
CCGCTAAGCACTGCGGTAGGAGCTACCAATTATTTTGCAGTATTGACTTTTGCCGATGGCGGATGTGATCCAATACCTTCAGAATGTGCACTGGTAAATGTGGGTGAAATCCCTGTTATAGATAACATAGAACGTACGATTTGCGCTGGGGATACTTTTGATGTATCACCCACCAATGGAGGCGGTATAAATGCAACCGATATTGTGCCAACCACCACAGAATATACTTGGACAGTAGTCGCATCCGCTTTTATTTCGGGAGCTTCTGATAATTTGGTTCCAGCAACTTCAATATCACAAACATTAGAAAACGCCACTAATACAACGCAACAAGTCGTTTATACAGTGACACCAATTTCTACAGCTATTGGGGAATGTATTGGAAATGCATTTACCATTACTGTCTCAGTAGACCCAACACCAACGATTGCTGATACAACGTTGACGGTATGTTCAGGAGTCCTGTTTAGCTATAGTGCTACCGGCGATGGGTCTGCAGGTTCTGATAATGTTCCTGCCAATACCACCTATACTTGGACGGTTGCACCCAATACAGATGTTCTAGGACAGTCTGCTGATAATACAGGCCTTGTTTCCTTAGATCAGACGCTTATAAACCAAACAAATACCTCACAATTGGTGGTATACACGATCACACCAACATCGGATTTAGGGTGTGTAGGAGACGATTTTACCCTAACGGTCACTGTAGATCCAGTACCTTTAATTTTTGATACCGCTTTAGAAATTTGTAGTGGAGAAGCCTTTTTAGAGGTCCCTGCAAATGATGAGCCAACAGAGATAGTTCCAGTAGGGACAACCTATACTTGGACTGTTTCAGTTAATGCAAATATTACAGGAGCATCTGATGTAGTTGTAGGAGAAAATACAATTAGCCAAACACTCACAAATACGAACCCATTAAACAGTCCTGAAAATATTACCTATACCGTAACTCCAACGAGCGGTGTTTGTACAGGAGCCTCTTTTGATATTGTTGTTACAGTGAAACCAAATCCTGAAGTTACTGTTTCAATCCCTGTTCAAACAGCTTGTAGCGGTGACTTATTTTCTCAAGTTGATTTTACTTCTAGTGTCTCAGGAACACTAACAACCTATCAATATGAGTTGTTGAACCCGACTTTAGTGCCTGCTGGTGTAACAGGATATGAAGCAAATGTTACTGGTACGGGAGATTTCTTTCCAGCCCTAACACTTACAAATACAACAGCAGATCCTTTTACACTTACATATTCAGTTGAGCCTTTATCGGATGGTTGTAACGGTTTACCGTTGACCTTTGACATCACAATCAATCCAAGTCCTGGAGTTATTTTTAGTGAAGTGGATCAAGAAATTTGTGACTTAGAAACCTCATTAGTAGTAACACTTACCTCTGCATCTTCGAATGTGAACATTCAATGGACCACAGTGGTACCAGTAGGATTATTAGGGGTAAATGTTTTAGCAGGAACAGATGAAATTCCTGCATATACATTGGATAACACTACAGACGCTCCTATTGATTTAGTGTTCACAGCATCAGCAACCACCAATGATCCATCGGCTTGTCCAGGTGCTGATTTCACTTATACAATTACGGTCAATCCAACCCCTACAATTGACACCATACCAAACCAGATAATTTGTAGTGGAAGTGATTTTGCAGATGTATTGATTACATCGCCAACCACACCATTGGGATCCTTGACCTACGAATGGGAAGTGACTTCTGCAGGGCCAAATTTAACAGGTTTTACCACCAGTGCTGGGCCTTTAGCGTTCACAGACCCAATTTTTGGAGAGACGATTCTTAATGCTTCTAACCTTCCGGAAGATTTGGTTTATACCTTGACACCATTTTTTAATGGATGTGCTGGAGATACGCAACAGTTTATAATTACGGTCAACCCAACCCCAGAAATATTCGATAGGGTTGATTCGATTTGTAGTGAAGATACCTTTGTAGTTAGTCCAACTAATGGCGACCCAACAAATGCAACGATTGTTCCCGCAAATACAACCTATACTTGGACTGTTGCTGATAATCCTAATGTCACAGGCGAAGGCGATGTAAACATTCCACAAACCAATATTAGTCAAACGTTAATCAATCAATCCAATATCCCTCAAGATGTTGTGTATACAGTGACTCCAGTTTCTGACTTAGGCTGTGCTGGCCCAACGTTTGAGCTTACAGTCACCGTAGAAACCCGCCCAATAATTTCAGATAAAACAGATGGTATTTGTAGTGGTGATACGTTTGCAGTGGTGCCAACTGACAATGCACCTGCAGAAATAGTTCCAGCAAATACATTATATACATGGACGGTGGTTCCAGGACCAGACTTAGCATTTATTACTGGTTATAGTGATGTAACAGTACCCATAAATTCAATTAGTCAAACACTAACCAATCTATCAGACGACGTAAGAACGATAGTGTATATAGTTACGCCGAGTTCAGATGGGTGTGAAGGTCTCACGTTTGAGGTAGAAGTGACTTTAAGTCCACGTCCTTTTATTGAGGATGTTATTGTAGCCCCTATTTGTAGTGAAGATACTTTTGTGGTGTCTCCAACAACAGGCGTGCCAAATGCAGCTATTATTGTGCCATTAGGCACCACTTATACTTGGACGGTGATTGATAATCCAGATGTCATTGGAGATAGCGATGAGCTTGTGCCTCAACCGAATATCAGTCAAACATTAACAAATACAACATCATCTACTCAATCTGTTGAATATACGGTAACCCCTATTGTAAATGGCTGTGAGGGCGTAACATTCCAAGTGCTTGTAGATGTGAAGCCACGACCATTTATCGTTACTGGTCCAGATACTCAAGACACCCAATGTAGTGGAAGTCCTTTTGTAATTTTCCCTCAAGATGGGGTGCCAACAGTGGCTACAATTGTTCCCGTAGGAACACAATATACGTGGGTAGTGTCAGGGACAAATACTGACTTAACAGGCTGGAGCGACCAATTGGTAGCTGTAAACGTAATTACGCAAACTTTAGTAAATACAACAAATACAGCTCAACAAATCACATATACTATTACTCCAGAAGCCGATGGCTGTGTTGGCCCAACATTTGATGCGATTATTACAATTGAACCAAAGCCATTTGTTTCAAACGTAATTCAAGATTTATGTGATTCGACATCCTTTATATTAAGTCCTGTGAACGGAATTGAGCCTGATGCGGCATCAATCATTCCAGATGTTACCTTATACAGTTGGGGAGCGCCAGTAGTTACAGGAGGTATTACAGGTGGGTCAGTAGGAGTAGACGAAGTCTTTTTTGACACAGGTATCCTAGAAAATCCAACGACTACTTTTCAAACGGCAGTGTTTACAATTACACCTAATTATTATACACCAACAGATTTGACGACACCTCAATGTGTTGGAGATCCATTTACAGTAACAATAACACTATCTCCATCACCAGAAATAAATGAAGTGATCACAAACATTGCATGTAGCTATGATCCGTTGTGTGAAGCAACTATAGATATCAGTCCATTAGGAATACTTCCATTTACATACAACTGGACGTCCTTGGAAGGTAATCCAATTGCCGATCCAACAGCAGAAGATTTAGTAGATTTATGCCCTGGTACATATCAGCTAGACATCACAGATGGCTCAAACTGTGTCTATACGTTTCAATACCTTATTGAACCTCCAACACCAGTAGATTTCACACTGGAAAGACGTGTTGATATTTCGTGTAACAATGTCGATGTTCCTCCTTGTGATGGGTATATTGAAATGAGCATTACTGGGGGTACCTTGCCTTATGCATTAATTGAATATTATACAGAAACAACTCCAGGTTCGGGAATATTTGATGCTGGACCTATTGTGAATTCTGCAAATCCTTTGGAATTATTTAATGCCTGCGAAGGAAACTATGTAATGAAAGTAGTCGATGCCAATAGCTGTACATTTATGTCAGACGTGATTAGAATCGAACAGTTAAACACCCCTATTGCTTTGACGTCAACGCTTTCTGAATTCAATGGGTTTAACATCGATTGTGCAACTGCAAATACGGGTTCTGTGTCAGTAGATTTATCTGGAGGATCTGGAACCTATACCTATACTTTTGAAAATAGTGTTGGTGCTATTTTATTCAATGGTACACTTATAACGGCTCCAGCAACACTCCTTTTTGATAACCTGTTAGCAGGCGATTATACGCTGACCGTTCAGGATCCTAATTGTCCAAACCTTATCGTTCAAACATATACACTCACAGAACCCACTCCTTTAGTTGTGACGGCGACTTTAGTAACTCCAATTTTATGTTTTGGGGATTTAGCAACTTATGAAGTTACGGCTACGGGTGGTGTACCTCCATACTCTGGAACAGGCTTTGTGGATGTTTTTAGTGGCCCAGCCATATTTGTGGTTACAGATTCAAATGGGTGTTCTGCCCAAGATGGAACTGTTGTTATAGAGCCAGCAGAGCTTATCGCTACTGATCTCGTCAATGATGCGCTTTGTTTTGATGACACAGGATCAATTGTGATAACCCCTACGGGTGGAACAGGTGTTCTTACAGTGTCATTATTTGATGCAACAAATGTATTTATGCGTAGCCTACTGACAACACAAGGGGTTGCAGTACAGTTCGACGAAGTTGATGGCGTCTACTTTTACACTGTTACAGATGATAATAATTGTGAATTTGGACCTATATCAAGAACTATAGGCCAGCCTGATCCTATTCTAATCAGCAAAACTGTTATTATACAACCTGATTGTAATACCACTCCAGCGTGGGCATTTGATAATGGATCAATTTGTATTACAATTACAGGGGGTACAACTCCATTTCCAGTAGGTACTGGATGGGTTGATAACGGCGGTGGACAATGGTGTTTAAGTGGACTTTCTGCAGGCACTTATCCTTTAAATGTAACCGATATCAATGGCTGTCCATTATTTGTGCCAGAACCCGATGTTGTTCTTGTAAGACCACCAGAAATTAATGCAATATTTACCTATAATAACCCTGTCCCTGATTGTACTACAAATACAGTAACCCAAACTAATATTATTTCTGTGACTGGAGGTGTTCCTCCTTATGAAATTACATGGTCTGGAGGCGAATGGGATCCAACAACACAAGAAGTGATGGTAGCTTCTGTTGCGGGTACTTATACAGCTTTTGTAAATGATCAATTTGGAATTGCCAATGGTTGTCCTCCAATACCATTTGTTTTAGATCCAATAACATTCTTTGAATTTGGAATTGCAGACTTTGATATGACATCTTTAAATAGTGATTTTTGTGGTGTCTTTGCGATTGATGATCCCGTAAATTTTCAAAACACATCTACTGGAGATATTGTGTCGTATACATGGGACTTTGGTGATGGCTCTGCGCCAGTTAGCAACGTTGCTGCTCCATCTCATGTTTATGATGGCTTAGGAACGTATACAATACAACTTAGGACTCAAGATGCTTATAATTGTTTTGATACCCATACAGAAACGATTGAGATCACTAAAGGGTATGAAATTATTTTACCAAATGCCTTTACACCAAACGGTGACGGAATTAACGATACCATGCGACCAGTAACAAATTGTATGGTCAATATAGATATGAGTATCTATGATACTTGGGGTTCCTTGTTATATGCAGAATCAGGTGAAACTCTTGAGGGTTGGGACGGTACTATAGACGGAAATCCAATTGAAAATGGAAACTATATTATCGTGGTAAGCGCAACAACATTTAACGGCGTATTGATTGAGATGAACGGCCCAATAACCTTAATTAAATAAGACATTAAGATGAAAAAATATATTTTAATACTAACTGTTTTAGCGTGTTTTAAAGGCTATGCTCAAGATCCCATTCATACTCAGTTTTTTATGATTCCTGAATCATTGAGTTCTAGCTTTACCGGAGCAAAACAATCTTCCAGAGCTGGGATTATTCATAGAACTCAGTGGGCAGGTTTAAATTTTAGTTTAAACACTCAGTTTGCTTTTGTGGACAATTGGTTTGAAGAAGTTAATAGTGGTGTTGGAATTAGTGTCCTTAATCACCAAGAAACAGCCACACGTTATAATTTTACACAAGCCAACTTAAACTATGCCTATCAATTTTCAATCACAGATTCGTGGAATGTGCGACCTAGCATTTCCATAGGGTATGGGGCTAAAGATTTTGGGTTTCAAAACTTATTATTAGAAGATCAAATTAATATTTTTACGGGCATAATTAATGGAACATCTTTTGATCCCATTAATTTGAGTGAGTCTGTTCGATTTATCGATTTCAGTGCCTCAGTCCTTTTTAATAATGAAAACTCTTGGGTTGGATTGACGCTAAAGCATTTAAATAACCCAAATATAGCAATGAGCTTTGATGGACAAGAACCTTTAGAGATGTTTATATCGCTACATGGCTCGCTCAATATTCCTTTTGGAGGCTATAGAAATGACAATAAATTATATGCACTTGCAAACATAATGCAACAAGGCACTTATAATCGAGTCGACATAGGGGCTAAATATGATATGGACCGCTTTTCGTTTGCATTATTAGGCGCTACAAACCCGAACAAAGTAGATCCAAATAGCCACCTATTAACTTCTGTTAATGCTTTTGTAGGGATGGAATGGGAAGGCTTTGTCTTTGGTTATTCATATGACTATAATATGAGTGACATTGGACAAACTGGGGGCGTTTATGAACTCTCAATAACCTATGATTTCCAAAACAATTATAAATGTTTTGGCTGTCCTGATTACTAGGTGTTTTAATTTTAATTCGTACACTTTTTTGTGAATGTTGCCGGCTATTGTGATAGAAGTAGTAATTTTACAACTCGTTAACTTCTTTAATCGTATTAAGTGATGCCGCTACTTCCTTTATTATCTATTGTAATTCCAGTATATAATGAAGAGCACAATATAAAATTATTAATTGCTTCAATAGAAGATCAACTTTCGAATTATAGTTACGAACTTATTTTTGTTGACGATTTTTCAACAGATGCGACGCGAGACGTCATTCAATCGCATTCAAATCCACATACAATACTGATAGCCTTTGAACATAATAAAGGTCAAAGTTCGGCACTTGCAGCAGGAATCAAAACTGCCCGAGGGCGTTATATCGTTACTATGGACGGCGACCTTCAAAATGATCCCTCCGATATTCCAAAAATGTTAGATCTCATTCAAAATGATGGTTGGGATATGGTCATTGGTTTTCGACAAAATCGACAAGATACTTTTCTTAAAACAATGCCGTCAAAAATTGCAAATTTTATCATAAGGAAAACCACTCAGCTTCAAATTAGAGATTCCGGTTGTGCTTTGAAAGTGATGACTTCCAAAACTGCAAAACAACTTCCACTTCATGGCGAACTCCACCGATTTATGGCGCTCAATGCACACATCAATGGTGCGCGGATTAAAGAAACCCCTATCCTTCACCACCCCCGAATTCATGGCGTGTCTAAATACGGCTTAGAACGTACTTTTAAAGTATTGAAAGATTTAAGTATTATTATTTACAATCATAAGTTGCCACAATCCCCTAGTGTAAGGACTTAGTTTCAATCCATCGCCATATTTCAAAAAATAATAGTAATTTTAGAGTCTGAATCAATTGGATGCAACCACAACTAAAAATCATTGAATGCCCACGAGATGCCATGCAAGGCATCAAGGCGTTTATACCAACCGCTCTAAAGGTTCAATACCTTCAATCGCTGTTGCGTGTAGGATTTGATACCATTGATTTTGGAAGTTTTGTATCGCCTAAAGCAATCCCTCAAATGGCCGATACGGCACAGGTTTTAGCACAATTGGACCTAAGCACAACATCGAGTAAGCTGCTTGCTATTGTAGCCAATACCCGTGGGGCTATAGCTGCTGCTAGCCATAAAGAAATTGATTTTTTGGGCTACCCGTTTTCAATATCAGAAAACTTTCAAATGCGAAATACGCATAAGACCATAGCACAATCTATTGAAACCTTAGATGAGATTTTAGAAATTGCTCAGACCAGCAATAAACGGGTTGTTGTTTATCTATCGATGGCTTTTGGGAATCCTTATGGTGATCCATGGAATGTTGATGTCGTAGCAAAATGGACAGAACGTCTACACAACACGGGGGTGGAAATTCTTTCGTTGAGTGATACTATTGGCAGCTCAACTCCAGAAAGTATATCCTATCTATTCTCAAAGTTAATCCCTGCCTATCCACATATCGAATTTGGAGCGCATCTTCATACAAACCCTTTGCATTGGCACTCCAAAGTAGATGCGGCTTATAAAGCTGGTTGTTTGCGGTTTGATGGGGCGATTCAAGGATTTGGGGGTTGCCCGATGGCCAAAGATGAGTTGACGGGTAATATGCCCACAGAAAAATTACTTTCCTATTTTACAACTCAAAAGGCAAATAGTGATCTAAATGCCCTTAGTTTTGAAAGTGCCTATAACGAAGCCACAAAGATTTTCTCCGTATATCATTAAAAAAAAAAGGACCATTACTTTCGTAATAGCCCTTTATTTGTTTAATTATTTTTTAAAACCTAAAGTTTAAACCTCCGTAGATCCCAAAAGGATGTCCAGGGCGTAAGCCAGCAGGCACTTTAGCAACCGCATAGGTTTCATCTAAAACATTAATGATTTTTGCCGATAAACTAAGTGTTTTTGTAACATGGTATTTTCCTACAAAATCGATGATAAAGTTGGATGTGATGCCATTAGTAGCGTTCACTGCATCTGCACTTGCCTCGGTTTTAAAAGCACCATTCAAACGTCCACTAAAGTTAAGCTCAAACTTCGCATGCTCCAAAGATATAGAAGTATTAAATTGATGTTTAGCAATGTATGGTAACTCGTCACCACTTTGAACTTCACCCCACAAACTGTCATCACTTCCAAAACTGTTTAAAAACTCAGTATCAGTAAAGGTGTATCCAAAACTGATAGGCAGTGCATAAGAAGCATTGTTTTCGAGTAGGTTGTAGTTTAAAAGTAATTCAATTCCTTTTACGCTAACTTCTCCAGCATTAAATTGATCTAATGAGCCTGTACCTCCAGAAGCCGCCAAATCACTTCCTAACAAGTTGCTATAGTCGTTGTAAAATCCAACGACCTCTCCGCGCAATCCTTTAAAATTGAATCGGGATCCTAACTCGTAATTCACACTTTCTTCAGATTCTTGTCCAACCGTATTTCCAGGAGGTGAAAAGCCTTTATGAACTCCACCAAAAATAGAGGTCATGCTATTAAATTTATAATTGAATCCTATGCCAGGAATAAAAATAGCAACTTTATTTTCTCTAGAGGATATATCACTTCCTGTTCTGCTAAGGTCAGCAGTTCCAAAGTTATCTCTTTCCAATACGATATTTTCATAGCGTACACCAGGAGTTATGGTAATGTTATTGAATTTTAATTTATATAAAACAGAGCCTGCAAACGCGGTAGCTTTACTGATGCGGTTGGCATCACTACCTGGAGCTCCTGCTGAAGTTAAATTCAATTGCCCATCCGTAATACTGTAGCCATCTTTCCACTGAAAACGATCTTCATCATCATAATGATAACGCAATCCAATTTCAACATCATGAAATACATTACCACTGAGCCAATGAAAGTCCAGCTTAGTTTGAACCCCTTTTGATAAATAACTTCGGTTGTTAGCTTTTAGAATTAATGCATTTATACCAGAATCCGAAGTGCCATTAATAATATCCAAGTAGTTAGGATAATCTTGAGGCGCCTCAAGTATTTTGGAAATCCCCTCTTTAGTGCCACCAAAAACCACGTCGTCTAGCTTATACCAATTTCGCGAAAAATCGTTATAATACGCGTTACTCGTAACTCTTAAAAATTTAGCTACATCTATTTTATGAGTAACCATAAATTGAAGATGATCATTTGTCATTTTATCTTTTTGGGATGCTGCATAGCGATCGAAGGGATTGGCTTTAAAATCAGCAGCAGTTAAGCCAAGATAGGTTTCATTAGAAGTTTCATCCGAATATTGAAGTTTAAATTCAAGAGACTGATTAAATTTTGTATCCTGTTTATTTTGAAATCGAAGTTTAGCTACAACATCATTTTTATCAAAACCTGTATTGTCGCCATTTGGAAGGTATTTAAAACCATCCGAGTTGTTATTTAGATATTCCACAGAATATCCAATATTGGTTTTAGAGTCACCAATTTTTAAATGCGTTTGTCCCGTATTAAAACTTCCGTAGCTCGTTTGGATACTTCCCTGAAAACGGTTTGGTATTTGGGTACTTACCAAATTAATAGCACCACCCGTGGTAAATGGACCATACTGTATTTGACTACTTCCTTTTAAAATTTCAACAGCTTGCATTCTGGCAACAGAGGGGAAGTAATAGGCTGCTGGCGCACTATATGGAGCTGGCGCAATAAGTACACCATCTTCCATGATAGATATTTTTGCACTCCGTTCTGGAGACGTTCCACGTAGACTGATGTTTGGACGCAATCCATAGCCATCTTCTTCGTATATGTTTACACCAGGTACTGCTCTTAAAACTCTATTGATATCTGAGTAAGAGAATTTTTCTAATTCTTCTGGTGAAAGATAAAATGAGGATCCTGTTTTGTTTTTAGCTTCGTATTTACTGCCAAAAATGACTTTGGAGTCAATAAAAACAGGCTCCAGTTTTTGAATTGAATCCATAGGTTTGGTGGATTCCTGGGCATTTAGTATGCCAATTCCGAATAACGTTATTTTTATTAAATTATTCATTTATTTAGACTGATTAAAAATAATACTTAATTTTCAGCCGCAAAGTTACAAATGAATTTTACATTCACAAAGCTTATTTAGAATAAATAAAAATAAAAATTTAAAGCACTGTATTTGAGTTAATTAATTTTTTAAAATAGTTGGTTTAATCAAAAATAATTCCATAAAAGCACTGATTTAAGTTTAATTCTAAGTTAATTTAGAGTTTTTGATAAATAATAGAACATTATGCCTTAATGAAGTAAAAAAATCTTAAATTTGCATGCAATTATAAGCTATTTGCTATGAATGCACATCTATCCAAAATTGTCGGCGAAGGTCTTACTTACGACGACGTCCTTTTAATTCCAGCATATTCTGAGATTTTACCTCGTGAAGTGAGTATTAAATCAAAATTCACTAAAAACATTACGTTGAATGTTCCAATTATTTCGGCTGCAATGGACACAGTGACCGAAAGTAAAATGGCTATTGCCATGGCGCGAGAGGGTGGAATTGGCGTGTTACACAAAAACATGTCTATTGAACAACAAGCCATTAAAGTCAGGAAAGTAAAACGTGCCGAAAGCGGTATGATTATCGATCCAGTGACATTGCCATTAGATGCGACGGTTAGAGATGCCCAAATGAGCATGAAAGAACACAGCATCGGAGGGATTCCTATTATAGACAAAGACGGCTATCTCAAAGGAATTGTTACGAATAGAGACTTGAGATTTGAAAAAGAAAGCAATCGTCCCATTACAGAAATCATGACCACTGAAGACTTGGTTACCACTTCGGAAGGGACTTCACTTCAACAAGCTGAGGTTATACTTCAAAAGAAAAAAATTGAAAAATTGCCAGTTGTTGATGCTAGCTTTAAACTCGTTGGTCTAATTACCTTCAGAGATATTACAAAATTAACACAAAAACCAATTTCTAATAAGGATAGCTATGGCAGACTCAGAGTTGCCGCAGCAATAGGGGTCACACAAGATGCCGTTGAACGTACAGCAGCTTTAGTGAAATCTGGAGTCGATGCCGTTATTATAGATACTGCTCATGGTCATACCAAAGGCGTGGTTAGTGTTCTAAAATCCATTAAATCAAAATTCCCAGACCTCGATGTAGTTGTAGGGAACATTGCTACTGCAGAAGCCGCAAAATATTTAGCAGAAGCTGGTGCTGATGCTGTAAAAGTTGGAATTGGTCCTGGCTCTATTTGTACAACACGTGTTGTTGCAGGTGTTGGATTTCCACAATTTTCAGCCGTACTGGAAGTTGCTGCTGCACTTAAAGGATCAGGAGTTCCCGTCATTGCAGATGGAGGCATAAGATACACAGGAGATATCCCAAAAGCAATTGCTGCTGGAGCCGACTGTGTTATGCTAGGGTCGTTATTAGCTGGAACCAAAGAATCTCCGGGAGAGACCATCATATACGAGGGTCGTAAATTCAAGTCCTATAGAGGAATGGGATCTGTAGAAGCGATGAAAGAGGGGAGTAAAGATCGGTATTTTCAAGATGTTGAAGATGATATCAAAAAACTTGTTCCCGAAGGCATCGTTGGACGTGTACCTTACAAAGGAGACCTTTACGAAAGTGTTCACCAATTTATTGGAGGACTCCGTGCTGGGATGGGCTATTGTGGCGCTAAAGATATCCAAACGCTTAAAGACACTGGCCGTTTTGTGAAAATCACCTCATCTGGAATTAGCGAAAGTCATCCGCACAACGTGATGATCACCAAAGAAGCCCCTAATTATTCCAGATAATACTAAGTTTTATTTTTTAAGGCTTGAGAAACATACATTTGTATTTTTCCTTTTAATTATTATTTTTGTTTCAATAAAAAAAATAACATGAAAAAACCATTTCTTTTCTTAATCCTATCCTGCTTTTCGTTATCAGTATCAAATGCACAAATAACCGAAAAAGACACATTGCTTACAATTTCAGGTGCCCCTATTTATGCTAGTGAATTTGTAAGAGTGTATAATAAAAATTTAAACCTTGTTCAAGACGATTCTCAAAAGGAAGTAGATTCATACTTAAAGTTGTTTGTCAATTATAAATTAAAATTGACTGAAGCGAAGGCCTTGCGCTATCATAAAGATCCAACGTATCTAAAAGAATTTAAATCGTATAAAGATCAATTAACGCAATCGTATATGACAGATAAAAATATTACGGAGGATTTAATTAGAGAGGCTTACGATCGAACAGAAAATGAAGTAAAAGCTCAGCATATATTAGTTTTGATAGATGAGGAAGAAACGGATACGTTACAAGCGTATTCAAAAATTCAAACGTACAGAGAACGTTTTTTAAACGAAGACTTTGAATCTTTAAAAAAGGAGCTTCACAACGGGAAATCAATTTTTGTAGAAGATCTCGGTTATTTTTCTGCATTTAAAATGGTGTATAATTTTGAAACTGCGGCCTATTCAACAGAAGTAGGGCAAATTTCTGAACCCTTTAGAACACGATTTGGATTTCACGTTGTAAAAGTTTTAGATAAACGAAAGTCAAGAGGACAAGTGAGTGTTGCTCATATTATGATTGCAACTACGCAAAATGATACGACACTAGTAGCTAAAGATCGTATTCAGGAATTATATCGTTTACTCCAACAAGGCGACGATTTTGGAGCGCTCGCTAAAGAGTTTTCAGATGATAAAAGCTCTGCAATACGTGGTGGTGAGCTCAAACCATTTAAGTCGGGTCAAATAAATTCGGAAATTTTTGAAAGTACGGCTTTTAGTTTAAGCCCCTCAAATCCGATATCAGAACCTATTCAAACTCAATTTGGATGGCATATTCTGAAATTCATTGCTAAAACGCCTGTAAAGTCCTTTGAAGAATTACAGCAAAACTTAGAAAACCAAGTTGGTAAAGATTCACGCTCTAAAATTGTAAAAGCAAAAATGTTGACGCAGCTCATAGAGGAGTATAAGCTTTCAAGTCAAATTTCTAATGTCGCAGTATTTGAATCCAATGTGTCCCTTAATTCAAAGAATGATGATTGGGAACTTGCCAAAAAATTTGATGTCAATACCCCCTTTCTAATCATCGGGTCTAAAACGTACACACATCAAGATTTTTTAAACCATTTGAACAAAAATAAAAAATCGATCAATAAAAAATGGTCTACGACTGTCGTGGTTAAAAAACAGTACGCTTCCTTTTTGGAGCAATCCGTAATTCAGTACAAAAAAGAAAATTTAGAAAGTGAAAATCAAGAATTTGCTCATATTTTAAACGAATATAGAGAAGGCTTATTGTTGTTTGAATTGATGCAAGATAAAATTTGGGAAGGTGCAAAAAAGGATTCACTAGGCTTACAAAAGTATTACAATGAAAACAAAGATAACTATACTTGGCCAGATCGAATTGAAGGTTCTGTAGCCCGATCGAGTAACTCAAAAACAATTAAAAAAGTTCGAAAGTTGTGGGGCAAAAACACTTCTAATGCAGACATTAAAACGGCTCTAAATAAAATTGAGCAAAAGGTTATGTTTTCTAATGGTGAGTTTGAACTCGGACATCCTGCACTGCCTCAAGATATTGAATTGCAAACAGGTATTTCAAAAATAATTGAAGAAAACTCAAACTATTATATCATAAACGTGACCGCAGTAAACCCTGCCGCTCACAAAACATTTGAAGAAGCAAAAGGACAACTTATTGCCGATTATCAAACCGTTCTAGAATCTGATTGGATTAAAGAATTACGGGATAAATATGAAGTTAATATTAATTCATCTGTACTTCAAAAAGTAAACACACTAATTTCTAATTAATTTGAGTTATTTCAACGCCGTTCTAGTTCTCATTTTATTCACAGTTTGTGGGTGTAATTTATCAACAGTCACAACGAAAGAAAATCCTTTGGCTAGAGTAAACGATGCGTTTTTGTTTGAGGACGATATTGATTTTAGTTTTATCCAAGGGCAAACGAAGTCAGACAGTATTATTTATGTTCAAAATATTATCAATGATTGGGCTACCACTCAACTTCTTATTGACGGCGCAATTTTAAATTTAAATAAAGATACTCAAGAAGATTTTGAACAACTTGTTCAACAATATAAAAAAGACCTGTATACGTCTGCCTATATCGAAGCACTGGTAAAAAATAACTTAGACGATTCAGTTTCAAACCAAGAACTCGAAGCTGTTTATGAGAGTAATAAACAACTTTTTGTTTTAAAAGAAGACCTGTTGAAACTGAGATATATCAATGTAAACGAAAGTTTATCCAACTTAGGCGAAGTAAAAAAACGATTTAAAAGGTTCAATATAGAAGATAAAACACGATTGGACTCTATATCAATTCAATTCAACTCCTTTTATTTGAAAGATTCCATTTGGATAAAATCCGAACAGGTCATTTCTAAAATTAAACCCCTACAGTTGGGATTTAATAAAGTACTGTTAAAAAAACCTAATTTTATACAACTCAAAGATTCTTTAGGGTTATATTTGATCCAAATTAATGAAGTCTTAGAGCGTGGTAGTCAAGCTCCAATGCAATATGTACTCCCAACTCTTAGACAAATAGTCATTAATAACCGAAAATTAAAAGTTGTCAAACAACTCAAAAGTGATATAGTCAATGATGCCATTAAAAATAAAAAATTTGAAATTTATAATTAAGTCTTACGTTTTAGGGTTTTGTTTTTTAACCACCCTTCCCTGTTTTTCACAAGAAATTATTGAAGATGTAGATGTTAAGGTTGAATCCCCTAAAGCCGTTGATGTGGATTCTTTACAACGTGTAAAGCTAGATGGTGTTGCAGCAGTTATAGGCGATTTTGTAATCTTAGATTCTGATATCGATAAACAATTTTTACAATTAGAAGCCGGAGGTATTTCTACGGATGATATTACGCGTTGTCAACTTTTTGGCAAACTTTTAGAAGATAAACTTTATATCCATCACGCTATTCAAGATAGTATAGTAATCAATGATGCTGAGGTCAAGTCCTACGTAGATCAACAACTACAAGGATTTGCAGAGCAAATTGGGTCTATGGAAAAGCTGATTGCATACTACAAAAAATCGTCTGAAGAAGAGCTTAGAGATGAAATGTTTGAGTTGAACAAAAACGGTAAAATGGCATCAATGATGCAGCAAGCTATTATTGAAGAAATCGAAGTGACTCCTGAAGAAGTGCGTCAGTTTTTTAATAAAATCCCCGAAGATGAACGTCCGTTGTTTGGAACTGAATTGCGTATAGCACAAATTGTTGTTATTCCAGAAACAACCAAAGAAGAAACAGATAAAGTCATTAATCGTTTGAATGAATTCCGAGCAGACGTTCTTGATAATGGTGCAAGTTTTACAACCAAAGCCGTGTTGTATACCGAAGATCCTGGATCCAAACGTACAGGAGGAAAGTATACCTTAAATAGAAAACGCCCACAGATGGCCAAAGAATTTAGAGAGGTAGCATTTTCATTACAAGAAGGTGAAGTGTCTAAACCTTTCAAGACAGATTTTGGATATCATATCATTCAGTTAGAAAAAATTAGAGGTCAAGAATATGATGTTCGTCATATTTTATTAAGACCAAAATTAACTAAAGAAGCTATCGAAAACGCAAAAGAAAAACTTGAAAAAGTAAGACAAAGTATTGTTGATGGCGAAATTACCTTTGCTGATGCTGCCAGAGAAGCGAGTGACGAAAAAGAAACTAAATATGATGGTGGTCAACTTCGAAATCCCGAAACTCAAGATTATAGTTTTGAACTCACGAAAATGGATCCTGAGTTTTATGCTCAAATTCAAAACCTAAAAGATAACGACATCAGTCCTGTAATAAAGGACGAAGATCGAATTAATCCTATTAAATTTAAAATTGTAACGGTCACAGAACGTGTTGATGAGCATGAAGCTACTTTTGCTCAGGATTATCTAAAAATTAAAGCTCTTTCACTTCAAGAAAAACAATTGAATGCAATTGAAAAGTGGCAAGAAGAAAAAATAATCGATACGTACATTAAAATTAATGGCGAATTACGTAGCTGTGATTTTAATAGTAACTGGTTTAAAATCAATTAAGCCATGTCTGATGTAGCCGCATTAAAACAAGGCCTTGTAAAATACGAGACTTTAAAACAGGAAATATCCAAAGTCATAGTTGGTCAAGATGCCGTTATTGAGCAAATCCTAATTTCTATATTTTCTGGAGGACATTCACTGCTAGTAGGTGTTCCAGGACTAGCCAAAACCTTAATGGTCAATACCATTTCCAAAGCACTTGGTTTGGATTTTAAACGCATTCAATTTACCCCCGATTTAATGCCTAGTGATATTTTGGGTAGCGAAATTCTAGACAACGATCGTCAGTTTAAATTTATAAAAGGCCCAATTTTTTCAAACATTATTCTTGCAGATGAAATTAATCGTACCCCGCCAAAAACACAAGCAGCGCTTTTAGAAGCCATGCAAGAACGTTCGGTAACAATCGCAGGACAGCATTATAAATTGGATTCACCATATTTTGTTTTGGCTACACAAAACCCAATTGAACAAGAAGGTACCTATCCACTTCCTGAAGCACAATTGGACCGCTTTATGTTTTCAATTAATTTGACCTATCCAAGCTTTGATGAAGAAGTACAAGTTGTCAAGCGTACAACTACTAGCATTGAGTCTGACGTAGATGTTGTGTTTTCTGCCACAGAAATTTTAGAATTACAACAGCTCATTCGGAAAATACCCGTTGCAGATAATGTGATTGAATATGCCGTTAAAATGGTGGGAAAAACCCGCCCAAATTCTACAACTGCCATTCCGTTAATCACACAATATGTCGATTGGGGAGCAGGTCCTAGAGCTTCACAAAACCTTATTTTAGCAGCAAAAACCTATGCAGTTATCAATGGAAAATTGTCTCCAGACATTGAAGACGTCCAGGCGGTAGCCATAAGTATACTTCGTCACAGGATTATCAAAAATTATAAGGCTGAAGCCGATGGGATTTCTATAGAGTCCATTATTGAAAGTTTATTTTAATCCGCTTTATCTCGTTTTTATTTTAAATTTACCCCTTAAAAATGCTAATAATTTAATTTACTAAAGGTAATTTTACGTTTAATTAAATTATAGGCATAAACACGTCTTATTTAATAATTATTTGAATATAATTTTATTTAATTCGTACTTTTACGAACGAATATCACGAAATAAAATTATTCATATTATGGCTTTCGATATAAATATCATTAAAGAAGTGTACCGACAAATGCCGGCACGCATTGAAAAAGCACGTCAACTTGTTGGACGTCCTCTTACCTTATCAGAAAAAATTCTTTATAGTCACCTTTGGGACAACAATGTTACACAAGCATATGAGCGTGGAAAGGATTACGTAGATTTTGCGCCTGATAGAATTGCCCTACAAGATGCAACGGCTCAAATGGCGTTGTTGCAATTTATGCAAGCAGGTAAAAGTAAAGTAGCGGTACCCACTACGACACACTGTGACCATTTAATTCAAGCCAAAAACGGCGCTGGAATCGATTTACAAAGTGCGTTAAACACAAGTAATGAAGTTTTTAACTTTTTAGAATCGGTATCCAATAAATACGGATTAGGATTTTGGAAGCCTGGTGCAGGTATTATCCACCAAGTTGTCTTAGAAAATTATGCGTTCCCTGGCGGTATGATGATTGGAACTGATTCGCATACCGTGAATGCGGGCGGATTGGGAATGATTGCTATAGGTGTGGGTGGAGCAGATGCTGTGGATGTTATGGCCGGTATGGCTTGGGAATTGAAATTTCCAAAACTGATTGGTGTAAAATTAACTGGAAAACTTTCTGGTTGGACGGCACCCAAAGATGTCATTTTAAAAGTCGCAGGAATTGTTTCTGCAAAAGGAGGAACTGGAGCCGTTGTAGAATATTTTGGTGAAGGTGCTATCGGAATGTCTTGTACAGGAAAAGGAACCATTTGTAATATGGGCGCAGAAATTGGAGCAACGACGTCTACTTTTGGGTATGACGAATCGATGGAGCGTTATTTACGTGCTACCGATAGAGCAGATGTAGCCGATGCGGCAAATACAGTCAAAGAACATTTAACTGGAGATGCGGAAGTATATGCAAATCCAGAACACTATTTTGATCAAGTTATTGAAATTAATTTATCAGAGTTAAGCCCTTTATTAAACGGTCCTTTTACGCCAGATTTATCTACAAAAGCAGGATCCGATGTGAAGGCGATTGCAACTGAAAACGAATGGCCTCTAAAAGTGGAATGGGGATTGATTGGATCTTGTACAAATTCTTCATACGAAGATTTATCAAGAGCTGCCTCTATAGCACAACAAGCCTTAGATAAAGGATTAGGAATCAAAGCTGAATTTGGAATCAACCCAGGTTCAGAAAAAGTGCGTTACACAGCTGATAGAGACGGCATTTTAAGTGTTTTTGAACAATTAGATGCAAAGATTTTTACTAATGCTTGTGGTCCTTGTATTGGGCAATGGGCGCGCTATGAAGATCCTAAAAATGCACCAAAAAACTCAATCATTCATTCTTTCAATAGAAATTTCGCAAAACGTGCCGATGGAAATCCAAACACACATGCCTTTGTTGCCTCACCAGAAATGGTGGCTGCAATTACTATTGCTGGTCGTTTAGATTTTAATCCAATGACCGATAGCCTAATCAATAAAGAAGGTGAAAAGGTGATGTTAGACGAGCCAACGGGATGGGAATTACCTCCAAAAGGTTTCGAAGTAAAAGATGACGGCTATCTTGCTCCCGAAGATGATGGCAGTGGCGTCGTAATCAATGTGAGTCCAGAATCTGAAAGATTACAATTATTAGCGCCTTTTGAACCGATTGGAAATGATTTGTCGGATGTAAAATTGTTAATCAAAGCCCACGGAAAATGTACGACCGATCATATCTCAATGGCGGGACCTTGGTTGCGTTTTAGAGGGCATTTAGATAATATTTCTA
>JABAYZ010000269.1 GCA_018608735.1 Flavobacteriaceae bacterium
AAAGATATTTCTGCTTGCCGATCTGTTGATTGCTGCAGAAATATGTCGGACACAGTGTTTCATAATTTTTCGGACCTTTGATCTTTTAACTTCACCATCAACTAATTGTAATTTTAGTCTGATCTGTTGGAGGAGGAATTTTTTGAAACTCAGGCCTATTTCACCAGTTGTAGAAAAGGGGGCTATGCATAGACGAAGATGGTTTTCTTCAGCTGTTTTTGCATATTTTCTTTTTTTATAATACTCGATTGCATCAAGTACTTGTTCAGGTTTATTATTGTCACGTCGGTTTGAGCTATTGAAATTTGATAGTGCTACTTCAATAACTGTTTGGGAACCACCATCAGGGGAATTGCGAATTAAAAGATCAGGTCTGCGTTCGTCGGGTCTACGTTCATTATTGAGTTCGACATTGGAAAACACATGCAAAGGCTCTAGTGCTACTGAGAGACCGAGTGCACGAAGTAGCATGACTAAGATGTGAACGAGATTATCGTGTAAGCGGATAGCGCCTCCTTGCATTTTACAATTAGAGAGGTGATAACCATATGGATCGATCGTTATAGTTTGGCCAGAGCATCTACATTGGTAATTCAGGCAATTATCGGCACCATGAATGTTAAGAGTTGGAATCGAGGTATTGACTATGGTATTACGTCTGCACATGGCTGCTGCAAATTCAAAAGGTGAAAGAAGGAACGAAGGGTGTGACATTCCAGCCAATAACCAAGCCCCTGATGTCGGATTAATCGAGGACACTAAATTTCGGTAATAGACTTGGTTATGAGGTCTTTCGAAATTTCTTGTATTGGCGAGTTTTTCTTTCTCTTTCCTGAATTCACCGAATTTTGCATGGATTAGTTGTTGGTACAAAGCGCTCTGGGAGGACGAGTGCTTAAAAGGTGGATCGTAAAAACCAAGGTACTCATCGGGGGATTGATCATCGGGCTCCAGTTGGGTAGTTTTTTGATTACTCAATTCTACCAATTTATTGATAATAGAAGCAGGATGATTTAGGCCTTCGAAATGCCCATTTGGGACTATACTTTTGACTTTTTGGACACACATCATAATTTGGTTGGTTATAAACGGGGAAGTATTCTCATTAAAGGAAGTGATCTTAAGGACGTCATCAACAATACCAGTTTGAATCCAAAGAGGAAAATTCTTAGCCAAAAATTTGGAAGAAGCGGCCATGGAGGAAATAAATGCAGTTAGATGAACAGAATCTATATCTCTGAGAGCTAGACCTCCATCATCTATAGGGAACGAAACACGCTTGTAAAGGTCAGAGAATACTTGCGGTTGACTATTAATTCTCTCTTGGTCATAATAGCCATGGTAAGAAGCTATTAGAGCTATTTGGGTTTTCTTGAAATCCTCTAAGAATTGTTTGGAGTCGTCTGGGAATTGAGCTCTTAGCCAATAATTGATTTTCTCATTAAAGCAGTATTTATGGATTAAATATCGTGCTTGAGAATTTGGATACTTCAACAGGAGGTTTGCTACGGAATTAATTGCTTTCATTTTGTTACTTAAAGAATTCTTTATAAACTCACTAGACCCAATAAATGCTCCTAACACCTTGCAACCCCATTGCTCAGATCTGGATTGGTAAAGTTCACGAGAGATATCTTGCTGGGTATTTGGGTGGATTTTTATGTTCGATCTAAGGAAACCCAATTGCATAATTACGTCTAGCCTTCTATTTAACTCCGAATGATCGAGGCTGACATCAGCGGCAAACAAATATACACATTTGTGCATGTTTAGAGTATACCCATATTTGGGCCCATTTATCTGCACAAATTCGATAATTTCTACCATCTTGTCAAACGGGGCACCCCAATAAAGATCATCAATGTAAGACATCACAATACCATCATTAGTAATAGAAGCGTTGGTTACTGAGCATAATTCTTCTATGTTTTTAATAAAGGGACTTATCGATAATTCGTATAGGAAGCTCATTTCCGGGGAACCTGGACTACCACCTTCAGACTGTTGGAGATTTAGGACTCCTTCACGCATTCCCGAGATAAAAGCATTGGCATTGTTGTTATATTTCTGTAGAAACATGTTAAAAACCTCAGGAAATGCCTTTTTTAACGTATCTAAAGCTAGATCCCTATTCATATTATAAAAGGCCTTGATGCCGTCTGCAGAAACAACATCCCAATTAGTATGTTCAGATAATATGGCTTGAGCTGCATGGATGAGGCATTCACCTCCTGCATTCATCGCACCAGTTTGATTTTTACCAAAAACTTCATTTTGAACTTTCTTCTTAAATTTCGACGATGAAACTAAGGCAAATGCAACCTTCGAATGTAGGCCAACCATCATAATGACTCTACAGTCTGTGGAATCCTTCGGAATGCCGGCCAATTTCAGTGAATAGAAGACTTCAGCTTGATGGGATGATAGGTTACCAGTAAGAAACTTTTGTAGGAGGATCACATATTCTTTAACTAATTGGTCTTTTATCACTTTTGAACCATTGCCAGTATAGAATAAAGTAATAAGGTGTTCAACAGAAAGGCCGTCAACCCCAGGAGCCCGATTTCTCTTCAATCTATAAAGACATTTCTCCAAAGATTTGACATTGGCCAACGATGCTGCTACCTCTGTATCAACTCTTGTAAACAATTGTTCCCTATCCTCTGGAGACAACGAGTCAGTTTTTCTCTGAGGGAGAGATTCTTTTGCAGCATTTAAAAGATTTTCGGGGTTGATCAGTAAATTTTTCTTCTGCAGTGCCGCCAAAGCCTTGCCAAAATCATGAGCTTTAGCCTGTCTATCAGCCTCCTTATGCTGACGATCTTGAAAATTAAATTTTTTTTTCAAAATAGAGTGGGCTGTTGATGTCTTCTTTTTAACATCACCG
>JABAYZ010000009.1 GCA_018608735.1 Flavobacteriaceae bacterium
ATCATAAAACTGATATACTCCAGGCGTGTTTGGTAGGGTTTGTAATTGAAGTTCTATATTAGAATTACTCATTAATTCAAAGGTATATTAATTCCAACGATTGTAAAAATTGAATTTGCATTTTTAGTATCTTGCAACTGTTTAAGTCCATATAAGTTATGAATATTGTAATACTATCGCGTAATGTAAATCTTTATTCCACCCAAAGACTTATAGAGGAAGCTGAGAATAGAGGACATTGTGTAGAAGTTATTGATCCTTTGGAATGTGACTTAATTATTGAAAAAGAAAGACCAACCATTTTATACAGAGAACGCTATTTAGACGATGTCGATGCTATTATTCCTCGAATTGGAGCCTCTGTGACCTATTACGGTTGCGCTGTAGTGAGACAGTTTGAGATGATGAATGTATTTTCGACCGTATCTTCAGATGCTATTATTCGATCTAGAGACAAGCTGCGTAGTTTTCAACACCTTTCAAAAGCGGGCGTTGATATGCCGAAAACCGTTTTTACCAACTATTCAAGCGACGTAAAAAAAGTAATCACTCAAGTTGGTGGCACTCCAGTAGTTATCAAATTACTTGAGGGTACGCAAGGTATTGGAGTGGTGCTTGCTGAATCCGAAAATGCTGCTGAATCTGTGCTAGAAGCATTTAACGGACTTGAAGCAAGAGCGCTAGTTCAAGAGTATATTGTAGAAGCTAAAGGTGCCGACTTAAGAGCATTGATTGTAGATGGCAAGGTAGTTGGTGCAATGAAACGCCAAGGGAAAGATGGTGAATTTAGATCTAATTTACACAGAGGGGGAACCTATGAACAGTACAATTTAGATGATAACGAGATAAGACTTGCTACAAAAGCAGCGCGAAAATTAAAACTCCCCATTTGTGGAGTCGATATTTTACAATCTAATCGTGGACCTTTAGTCTTGGAAATCAACTCTACTCCTGGGCTAGAGGGTATTGAAGTGGCGTCAGGCAAAAACATTTCAAAAGCAATCATAACTTATATTGAAAGACATCGCATAAAATAAATTGATGATCCAACAAACGCTGAAGCATGAAAAAGACACAATTAAGAATCAAGTATAAAAAGCTTCGAAATAATCTGAGTCCACAACACCTTGAGGATTATAGCCTTCAAATTGCAAACCTTGTGCTTGAACTCCCGATATGGAACCATTCTTTTTTTCATATCTTTTTGACGATTGACAATTTAAAAGAAGTAGATACAGCACCTATATTATCTATTCTTTCGGGGAAAGACAAACATATTGTATTGTCTAAAAGCAACTTTGAAACCCGAACGCTATCGCATGTTTTATTACAAGACAATACACGCATCACATTAAATTCGTGGAATATTCCTGAGCCTGAAAATGGAATTGCCATTAGCGCAGCACAAATAGACGTTGTGTTTGTTCCCTTAATTGCTTTTGATTTTAACGGAAATCGTATCGGTTATGGCAAAGGGTTTTATGATGAGTTTTTAAAGAACTGTTCTAAGGACACCGTGAAAATTGGGCTTTCCTTTTTTGAAGCAGAAACGACTATAGAGGATATTGAACCCCATGACATTCCTCTAGATTATTGTATAATACCACATAAAATTTATACGTTTTAAATCGCTTCGGACTTTGGAAATACTTTTTTATTGAACACTAGAAGTAGTCCCACTCCAGTGCTGATTGACATATCGGCAATATTAAAAACAGGATCAAAGAAGGAAAAATAATTACCACCTATAAGTGGCATCCATTCTGGAAAATACCCTTTAAATAACGGAAAATAGAGCATATCGACTACTTTTCCATGAAATACATTGCCATAGCCTTCTGAAGCAAATAAGGTTGCTGTTTGCCCAAGACTTTCATCAAACAAAATTCCATAAAAAACAGAGTCAATAATGTTTCCGAGTGCACCAGAAAAAACCAGAGCTAGTGCAATAATGAGGGTTTTAGATCCTCTTTTTTGAAGACTTTGATGTAGCCAATACCCAATGCCACAAACTGCGAAAATTCTGAAAATGGTTAAAAATAATTTGGCACTAGAATCGGATATATGTGAAGAGATATCGCTCAACTTAGCGCCCCATGCCATGCCTTCATTTTCTATAAAAAATAATCTAAACCAGTCAAAAATTATTAACTCTTGACCGAGCTCAAAATGAGTTTTTATATAAATCTTAGAAGCTTGATCGATAAAAAGAATGACCGCTATTAATGAAAATATCTTCTTCTTAGACATTTTATTTTTGCATATTCTTTGCTTCAATACTTAGTGTAGCATGAGGTACCAACTCTAAGCGTTTTATATTGATGAGCTTTCCAGTTACTCTACAAATACCATAAGTCTTGTTTTCGATTCTGATTAAGGCATTTTTGAGGTCCCTGATGAATTTTTCTTGACGAATTGCAAGTTGCGAATTTGACTCTTTACTCATCACTTGACTTCCTTCGTCAAAAGCCTTAAATGTTGGTGAAGTATCCTCCGTACCATTATTTAAATCGTTCATGTAAGCACTCTTGATGAGCTCTAAATCATGTTGGGCTTTTTCGATTTTTTTTAAAATAAGTACTTTAAATTCTTCTAATTGTTTATCCGAGTATCTACTTGTGTTTTCAATGGACATAATTATATGGATTTTTGGATGTGCAACTTGGTATCAATCGCATCAAAAGATACGTCAATCCCGTTATCGAGTTGTGCTACCAAATGTAGCTCTTCCGTTAATGTTTCACGTTTAATATATTCTAAATTTAGTTTTATAGCGTTCTCAATAGCAGCTTCCGATTGTAAATACACTTCAATACGATCAGTAAGTTCAAAACCAGAATCTTTTCTTAAATTTTGAATTCTATTGACTAATTCTCT
>JABAYZ010000182.1 GCA_018608735.1 Flavobacteriaceae bacterium
AATTTCAGTTAAAAAAAATAAAATTAACTGTTGATTTTCTTTATAGAGAATTAAAACCGCAAGATAAAATTACTGCCTAATTAGACCGCACTTCACTTTCAATATCTCGTTCCCTCCAAAACCCACCCTCGCCAAATGAGCATCTGAGTAAAGGCTTAGATACACTGATACATGGCCTCAGCCCATGCATCACACAAAACTCACGCCTGTGTCTAACTGAAACAACGCGGTTATTCACGCAATTATGGGCTAGTTTGCAATCAGGCCAAGCAGATAGAGGTGTCGACTGACTTAGTAGATCAAGCATCAGATTTTGCAGCATGAACCAATACAACGCTAAAGGTTTTTGTTTTATCACAGCAAATTACGGCTACCTTCTATGGCTGCGCATTACACCAAAACGGGACTTTCGAGGTCTAGAAATGGAATTAATTGAACATATCATCTAATTCTGCATCTGTTGCTGTAGCCGCAAAAAACTCTTTTGAACCTAATTCATTCATGTAACTGGCATATGCTGCTAACAACAGACCACTTTCCACAGACAAATTATAGCCTTTGGCAAAGCGACCTTTGTTACGGCGAATTGATGCCGCCGTTGAACCATCTTCATAAATCAGAAAAACTATTTCTGTGGATGAATTACCTTCAATTTTTTCTTGGCATTGGGTATCAGGAAAGCAAACTGCTACTTTTTCATAACGTTTTCGAACACCCTTTTCTTGCGCAGTGTCACTCCATCCATTTATCTTAACCATACCTTGCTCCAGGCTAGTTAAATTCTCCGTTACAAACACGATTTTATCTTGAATTTTTTCAAATTCAGATTGCCTTGTTGTGAAGTTAAAATCATAACTCAAAACACCACCATCTGAAACATATGGCTTAATCCACAATTCGCCTTCTTCAGATGTTCCAGGAATATAATATGGGACCCGTGGGAATACTTCCGATGCCTTTACAGCTGTTATACCAAGATTCCCATTAGTTGGACGAACAGGAGTTCCGTATTCTTGGTCAACTTTCACTTCAATTTCAACAATGAGCGACCTTAATATTGCTAATCTTTCCGTGATTGCTTTTAACTTCTTTTTACCACCAGATTGATCAGACTTTTCTTTGATATGCGCCTCAATTTGTTGAAGAAGAACTAGTTCGCCAGAAAGTCTGTCAAACTTAGCCTGCACATCAGCAGCGATAATATTAACGTTAACACTATTGTCGACAGATATAACATTTGTAGTGGAACTTGCCACTTGTAACGCAGTATTGTTAGTAGTTGTGGTTGCGACGTCTGTAGTCGCTGGCTGAACTGCGGGCTCTGGGGCTGTCAAATCTAAAAAATACTTTTGAAGCAGCCCACAATATCCGTTAGGAGACTGAGCGACAAACTTTAACGTTTGATTGCCATTCATTTGTGCTTTAAACGTCGATTGCTCAAGAAACTGTTTTTCAAAATTGTCGAGTCCACCTGTCATGGGTCTATTCAAACACCCTTGAAACCTGTAGACTGCTTCTGTGGTCTTGCGACCAAATACTCCATCCGGATTACCAGTGTTAAAACCAAAGTAATTTAAATTTTCTTGTACACGCTTGTTGTCGGCTCTTTCAGCACTCGAGATTGAAGGCTTGTTAGATTTTATTTGGTTGTTGCTATTTGCCTCAGTAGAATTTCCAGAGTTTGCTATCGCGGATCCAATCATCACCCCCAACACGCCTGTAAACAATTCTTTATTATTAGAATAACTAGGTGTGCTAATAAGCAACGAGGACAAAAGTCCAACAAATATCAATTTGAAGATTTTCATAAACTTTTTCCTTTGCATTAATTAGAATTGGATGGAATCATTAGCAGAAACCAAAAAGAATCTCATAATCATACCTAGCTAAACAATTTGCTGTCAAGTCTACATCAGTCCATCGCGAACAAGCCTTGTTAACTGGTCAAATTGAGGCAGCGATCACACCGCATATATTCCACGGAAATTCAATAAAATTGGACATGCTCTTTTGTGAAGATATCTTTTTATATTGTAGTGATACTCATCCATTCTTTAATCAAAGTGATAGTAAAATTTCGCTCAACAAGATCGCCAATACTTCGTATGCGCAGCGAGACTATTACAAATCAATGCCCTACTACACTGTGTTTTCGCGCCCAGCCTCGGCCAGTTCGGCACAAATGGAAGGGTTACTTCACCTGATCCTTACGGGACGCTATATTGGTTTTCTACCCTCCAATCTTGCAACTCCTTGGGCTGCAAAAAAGCGTCTAAAAAGAATTGAATTAGATCAAATGTCATTCTCTGCCAACATTCATGTTGCTTACACCGAAGAGTCTTTATCTTTGCGGATGATGCAACTATTTCGCAAGTCTGTTATTGATGCTCACAAGACAACTAACAAATGAGATTAAACATAGGCCATAACTCATTTGATTATCTCGTTCTATACAAAACCCACCCTCGCAAAATGAGCGTCTGAGTAAAGGCTATAGAATCGCTGATATCAAGGCCTCAGCCTATGCATCACACAAAATGCATGCCTGTATCTCGCTGAAACAACGGAGTAATTCACACAATTATGGCCTCGTTTGCAATCTGGGGAAGCAGATGGCGTTGTCGTTAGACAAAGCCTAACACCTCTCAAAGTGCCGCGTTCATGCAAGATATTTTCAACTTTGCAAAAAACAAAGAGGGTAACGCACGTAATACACAAACACTAAGAGGATGATTTTAAGAGACATTTTGAAATACTTAGATTTATTTTTTTGTCATCAACCAGAGTTAAGGATTAACTGCTAGCCCGTCAATTTATCTGTCAATGCCATTAAAATTATTATAAAATTGATAGGCTCAAGT
>JABAYZ010000254.1:0-911 GCA_018608735.1 Flavobacteriaceae bacterium
ACTTAGTTCAATTCCACTTCCTATCGGTACTAGAATAGATTCAAAAGTTCCCAATTCACGAATTCTTTTTTGATAGGCTTGCGTTTCGTTTTTAGTTGTTGGCGGAAATACCATATTATCACCTAACACCCAAGCTCCATCATTCAACTTTGGATAAAATGCATCCAAACAGTCAACATAAAGTTTTTTCCAAATGTCCACCAAAACGAAATCAAAAGTTTCATTAGCTTTTTTAATACTATCTATAGCATCACCAGTCCTAAAATCAACATATTTTGACAAACCCGCTTTAGCTATTTTATCTTTAGCATAGATTGCTTTATCTATATTGTTTTCCAAAGTGATCACTTTTCCTCCGTTTCCCTTAGCAGCCTCAGCTAACCAAAGCGTTGAATAACCATAAGAAGTACCGATCTCTAAAACAGACTTGGACTTTGAAGATTTAACCAATAGATTCATAAAAATAGCCGCTTCTTCACCTACTGAAAGCAAGAATTCATCACGGCGCTCTATCCTTTCAGGTACAGACAAAGAGGCCATACGCTCATTTTCATCGAGCATACGATCCTGATATTCTGCTAGTACGGTATTAAATTTTATATCTGTAGGCATTCGTTGATGTTTATTTCCATCACTAGTGGCTGTAGCACTACGGATTAATAAGTTTTCCCAATAAGATCATACAAGTCATCCTTTTAAACTTCAGGAGATTTTATTTTCTTCATTAAAGCACCAAAAGCAGGCCTAAACTCTTCAAACAAAGGATTGTCCTTATTCTTAAGCATTACCTCACTAAATAGCTTTAGGCCAATAGCAAATTCAACAGATTGCTGTTCTGTTTTAAAGCGATTTCTTTTTTTCATCCGTTCTATAATCTTGAATATATTATCATGATTATCAAATTCAATGAC
>JABAYZ010000254.1:921-2852 GCA_018608735.1 Flavobacteriaceae bacterium
GGGCTATGGGCTGATATTCGCTATCATCTGGACGTAAGAGTTCTATGAGCTCTAAAGTGAGTTTGTATTTATTTGACTTTTTTGCCATTGTTATGGGTTTTATTCAACAACTTTTCCTTTTGTTTCTTCTAACTTAGAAAGAAAAAACAGGGACAACACGGCTAGTGCAGCGCCTATCCACAAAAAAGCAGATTCATTAATGGCGTCTGAAAGGCCTCCAGCAATCGCGGGAACAAGTACACCCCCTACAATTTCTGCAACGGCTGTTACAAAACCAACGGCTTTAGCTTTCAATCGATTTGGAACTGCCTCAGAAGGGACAATGGCTGCAACCAATGGAATAGTTCCTACCATGGCATAGGTGACAAACATAACAGGTAAATGAGCTCCAGAGCCATTTAAAAAATATACCGCAAAAGGATAAAAAACACCCAAGCTCAATGCGATAAGCAAAGCTTTTTTTCTTCCAATTTTATCTGAAATTCCAGGAAAAAACAAAGAAGATATAAGCATTGCAACACCCAGCAATCCCATAGTTTTCTGCATAGTTCCAGCATCCATTCCTTGAACGTCAGTAAAATATTTGGTGATAAAAGGGATGGTTGCAAACCACCATCCAAAAACACAACAAGCAAGTAGGGTGCCCCACTTGATGTTATTGTATTGCCACAATTCTTTAACGTTAAACCCTTTATGACTTTTGTTTCCACGACTTACAGTAGTGGACTTTCTCAAGTAAAAAACAGTGATAACCCCTATAAGCAAACCGGGGATACCGGCTATGTAAAATGCAGTTCTCCAGCCCATATTTTCGGCAATTTGAATCAATATTACAGGAGCTAAAATGGATCCAAATAATGCTCCACCAACAGCTTGTACAATACCAACATTGAGGCCTAGCCTACGGGGGGTAGATTCTCTTTCTACAAATACTTGTGCTAAGGGGATTACAGGCCCCTCTGCCAATCCCATAATTAAACGTGCTGCTAATAAAGTTCCAAAGCCAATCGCTAAACCAGATCCAAAAGAACAAATTGAAAAAATGAATATTGCAACAATGAATGTGATTTTATTTTTATTTCTAGATTCTGACCAAGCAGTCGTAAAGTAGCTCGAAAACGCCCATGCGAGTGAAAGACCAGCAGCTAAGAGTCCGATTTGTAAGTTGTTTAAATTTAAGTCTTTAGCTACATAAGGTACTAGATAGTTGAGCGCTAATCTGTCAAAGAAAAGGACCCCAAATATCAATGACATTAAGGATACGATCCCATTTTCATACGTAAATATTTTTTTCATAATTTAAAATTTTAGCGAGTTGTGTAAGAGTCTTCTAATGCTCAAATATAACTTCCACCTCGTCTGTTATACATTTGGCTTGACAGGTTAGTATTAAACCCTCTTCTATTTCATCGTCGTCGAGAGCTTCTGTAAATTCCATGGCGACTTCTCCCTTTGTAAGCAGGGCTATACAGGTACTGCACACACCTGATTGACATGAAAATGGTGCATCGATACCTTGGTCCTGTAACGCTTGTAAAATAGAAGTCCCCTTGGGTACTGCAATATTCTTCTCTTCTCCGAAGAAATTTATTTTGGCTTTAGCTTCTTGGGTTGAGGCGTTAATCTCAGCAATTTTTGCAGAATCTGATTTTGCAGCTGTAAAACGTTCAATATGAATTTTATCAGTTGGGAAATCCAAACTTACCAATTCATTTTCTACCAACTCCATCATACCTGAGGGACCGCAGATATAACATTCGGCAGCATCATATTGTGTGCCTAGCTCCTGAACTGCTGCCTTAATTGTATCGGCAGAGAGCAGTCCTCGTTTACCTTGCCAATCTGTTGGCGGATTATTTAAAACATGTTCTACTTTAAAACGATTACTGTAGTTTTTTTGCAGCGTATCAATTTGACTTTTAAACATCACT
>JABAYZ010000081.1 GCA_018608735.1 Flavobacteriaceae bacterium
ACATATATCTCTGATGAAATTTATCGTTTCTAGTACATATTTACTTAAGCAACTTCAAGTCTTAGGCGGCGTAATTAACAATTCCAATACCTTGCCAATTTTAGACAATTTTTTGTTTGAATTAGAACATTCAAAACTCACTGTTTCTGCAAGTGACTTAGAAACCACTATGGCTTCTACACTCGAAGTAGAAAGTGACAGTGAAGGTAGTGTAGCCATTCCTGCTAAACTCTTGTTGGAAACGCTTAAAACCTTTCCGGAACAACCCTTGACGTTTGTGATTGAAGAAAACAACACGATCGAAATTAGTTCCAATGATGGAAAATATGCCCTAGCTTATGCTAGTGCTGACGAATTTCCAAAAGCCATTTCCTTGGACAATGCAAGCACTACCATTATCGGATCTGATATACTAGCTACCGCAATTTCAAAAACAATATTTGCCGCTGGAAACGACGATTTACGCCCTGTAATGAGTGGCGTGTTTTTTCAATTCTCTACAGAGAGTTTGACGTTTGTAGCTACTGATGCTCACAAACTCGTAAAATATTCGCGCACAGATGTTTCGGCCAATGAAACTGCCGAATTCATCATGCCAAAAAAACCATTGAACTTGTTGAAAGGGATTTTAGCCGGAAGTGATGACGATGTGACCATTGAATATAACGATTCTAACGCTAAATTTTCGTTTGAAAATTCGGTATTAATATGTCGTTTGATTGATGGTAAGTATCCAAACTACGAAGCTGTGATCCCTAAAGAGAATCCAAACCATTTAACAATCAGTCGTAACCAGTTTTTGAATTCTGTGCGACGAGTCTCTATATTTTCAAATAAAACAACACATCAAATCCGATTAAAAATAGCTGGAGCCGAACTTAATATTTCTGCCGAAGATATTGATTACAGCAACAAAGCCGAGGAACGCTTGACCTGTGACTATCAAGGCGATGACATGCAAATTGGATTTAACTCCCGTTTCTTATCTGAAATGTTAAGCAACCTTAATGCCGATGATGTGCAATTAGAAATGAGTATGCCTAACCGAGCTGGTATTCTAACCCCTATTGATGGATTAGATGAAGGTGAAACGGTGACGATGTTGGTCATGCCTGTAATGCTGAATAGCTAACACCTAAATTTTTCATATATAATTAAAAAGCATTCCCACGGGAGTGCTTTTTTTTGTTATATTTATTTGAAACTAAAACCTATCAAAATGAAGTATAGAAAAGCCACCTCTAAAGATGTAGACTCTGTGTCTGAATTATTTGATGCCTATAGAATGTTTTACAGCAAAACAACAGACCTTAAGGGAGCCAAGGCTTTTTTGAACAACCGTATTTCTAATAAGGATTCTGAAATTTTTGTAGCTGAAAACGCTGAAACTAAATTAATTGGATTTGTCCAATTGTACCCCCTTTTTTCGTCCACACGACTGAAAAAGTTTTGGTTGCTCAACGATTTGTTTGTGCATCCGGAGTTTCGAGGCAAAGGGGTTTCTATTGCATTAATCGATAAGGCTAAAGAACTTGTCTTAAAATCCAATGCGTGTGGAATGTATTTAGAAACCGAAAAATCAAATTTGATAGGTAATAATTTATATCCAAAAACAGGATTTGAGCTGAATACAGACTGTAACTTTTATGAGTGGAATGTATAGTAATAGCTTGATTTTTATAGCGTTGAATTTTATGATACTCCTAAAAAACATAGAAATCCATAAATAAAAACTTAAGACTTCATTCTGTTAGCTTATATATTTTTTTACTATATTTGATCATCAACAGCACCCAAATCTGTTCTTAATTCATGAAAAACCTGCAGCTACTTCCGAGTACTCTTCGCAATGAATCTATCGTAAAAGTTTCTTTTTCTTATGACCAAGAGCTTATACAAACCCTGAAATCAATGGATGGGTCACATGCTAAAGCGCAATTTGATAAGGTTCTTATTGTATTATATGGTTTTTCGAGTAAACTCGTAAAACCTAAAATCCAGAACCTCAATGCGTTTAGCGGGACGTTGTAACACATTAAAAGCACACTAATGAAAATAAAATTAACCATTCTAAGTATTCTAATAACCTCAATTTCATTATCTCAAAGTGGATTTGAAGATTGGGACGCTAAATACAAACTTATCGATGTAAAAAAATTAATAGAATCCGAAAAGACATATGCAAAAAAAGTTGAATCGGATACGTCTATGGCTCAATATTATTCAGCTATGGAATCCTTTCGCTTTTTAGGAAAGTACACGGGGAATAAAAGAAATGTCAAACCTAAAACTAAATCATCTATAAAGAATGTACTAAAATTAAGAACTGGTAAACCTGAAATTATTGATGACCTTGTATCTCAAGAAATAGAAATTAAAGTTGGAGATTTAACTTTTTGGATGCCTATACAAAACCAACTTATTGAGCCTTTTCTAGATGAGGTTAGCGTTGGAAAAGATATTCTGATTTATGCTTTATTTACCAATGAACATTTATTTAACGGAGAGTTAATCAATACCTTTTTAATATCTGAATTTAATACAGAATGGAGAAAATAAACGTGTTACAACAATGTATAACCGCAATTACGGCGGATTCGACTATCTCCCGCTCCGCAAAGTCTCTGACTTAGCGGGATATAAAAAAAATTAGAACGAATAAGCACTGCACACATAAGCTTACCTCCTTACCCCGCTCCGCAAAGTCTCCTGACTTAGCGGGATATAAAAAAAATAGAACGAATAAGCACTGCACACATAAGCTTACCTCCTACCCATACATCTTCGCTCTCAGTGCCTTAATCTTAGGATCTTGCATATACTCATCAAAGGTGGTGTAACGGTCA
Organism: Flavobacteriaceae bacterium; assembly: GCA_018608735.1. GTDB lineage: Bacteria > Bacteroidota > Bacteroidia > Flavobacteriales > Flavobacteriaceae > Hel1-33-131. The sequence continues at coordinate 2,847 of JABAYZ010000081.1, forward strand.
A
>JABAYZ010000309.1:0-429 GCA_018608735.1 Flavobacteriaceae bacterium
GTTATATATTATACCAGACTTTTTTAGAAAAAAGTACGAACAGCAAGGACAAAATTTACATAAAAAATTTATTTAAAAATGCACAAGGCTTGCAATCTGGATATCCGTTACCAGCGATTGAGGTCATCAATAATCAAAATAACACTTTAAACATCAATACGATAATTGATAAAACAACAGTTATTTATTTTTGGGATAATGCGAACCGTTATCATTTTGAAAATAGTCATTTTAAGGTAAAAAGCTTACAGAACGCTTTTCCTAAGATTGATTTTATTGCGATTAATGTCAACTCAATGCATACTAACGTTTGGAAAAATATGCTTTATGGTAATCAGTTTAAAATCAATACGGAATATCGCTTTGCGGATCCTTCCTACGCCAAAAAACGTTTGGCAATCAACTATATCAAAAAAGTTTTGATTGTAG
>JABAYZ010000309.1:470-19513 GCA_018608735.1 Flavobacteriaceae bacterium
AAACAAGGGTTTATCCTAAATGCTACTGCAGATTTATTTGATCCAAATTTTGAAACGCTTCTTAAAAAGTATAACTAAAAAAAGACTGTCTTTTCAGGCAGTCTCATAGCATTGTGTTTTAAAAACTAATGACTTAGTTTCCTTTTTTATAATCTTCTAAAAACTTGGCTAAACCACTATCTGTTAAAGGGTGACGCAACAAGCCTTCAATAGAACTTAAAGGTCCTGTCATGACATCTGCTCCTAACTTCGCACAATCAATCACATGCATCGTATGGCGAACTGAAGCTGCTAAAATCTCAGTCGCAAACCCATAATTGTCATAGATTAAACGAATCTCTGCAATTAAGTTTAGGCCATCCGTTGAAATATCATCCAAACGACCAATAAATGGAGACACATAGGTAGCCCCTGCTTTGGCCGCTAACAAAGCTTGTCCAACGGAAAACACCAAAGTAACATTGGTTCTAATCCCTTTATCACTGAAATATTTACAGGCTTTAACACCATCTTTAATCATTGGAAGTTTCACCACTATTTGTGGATGTAAAGCCGCTAAAGCTTCACCTTCTTTAACCATCCCATCAAAATTTGTAGAAATAACTTCTGCAGACACATCGCCGTCAACAATATCACAAATCGCTTTATAATGATTCAAAATGTTTTCTGAACCCGTTATGCCTTCTTTAGCCATTAATGAGGGATTCGTAGTGACCCCATCAAGAACACCTAAGTCTTGCGCTTCTTTAATTTGTTCTAAATTGGCAGTATCGATAAAAAATTTCATAATTTATTTTGGTTTAAATTAACGAATACGAAATTAACATAATATAACAAGCCTGACAACAGTTATTACAAAAAAATGACAGCGTTTTATCAACTCTAGTGTTTTGCTTAAAAACTGTTTCGAGAACTAGAGTTGTGTATTACCAAAAGCTCAAATCAAGTGCCTAGTTGGGTCTTAAATATTATAAAAACGACTTAAAAGTTTCTCAAACCATAAATCTGGAAGAATGCGCTTAAGGACCACTGAAAACTTTTGTAGAAATGCACCAACTTTATAATGAATTTTTGGGTTTTTGGAGGTGATGATTTTATGGACTACCTGCGCCATAAGTAACGGGTTTTCTCCAGAATCCACATGAGAATCCATCATATCTAAAGTGGCACCATAAGATTCTTTATAAGGTGAGTTTTCTAATACAGGGGCGTGGTAACGTCCTGCAGCAATATTAGTGGCGAAATCGCCTGGAGCTATGTTACTCATCTTAACATTAAAAGTTTTAAGCTCCATGCGGTAGGATTCCGTTATCAATTCCAAAGCGCCCTTACTTGCACTATATATACCTCTGTAGGGCAATCCCATGTAGCCTGCAATAGATGTAATGTTCAAAATTAATCCTGAACGCTGTAAACGCATAGAAGGCAAAACGGCATTTATCATGTTGATAGGTCCAAATAAATTGGTTTCAAAATTACGTTTGATTTCTTCTGTTGGAATTTCTTCTAATGGCCCTGTAATTCCAATCCCGGCATTGTTTATCAACACATCAATTTGACCGGTTTTTGAAATCAATTCAGCAACACATTCGGAAATGGAAACTGGTTGCGTGACGTCTAATTTTAGAATTGGAAACTTCGAATCTAAATAGTTTTCAGGAAATCGACTAGTTCCATAAACCACAAATCCTTTAGTAGTCAGGTACTCCCCTACAGATTTTCCAATCCCAGAAGATCCACCAGTAATTAAAACAATTTTTGCCATTGACTTTAGTATTATATGAAGATAAAGATAGGAAGATTTAAGGAAACTATTGGGCACAAAAAATGGCAAGCTACCTACATCACACTGCTACAACCATTTACCTTTGCTGCGTTCCCGCCCTGGAGGATTCAACAGGAGCTAGTTGTGTAGGACTTGCCTCTGCAAAGATACAAAGTTTTAATATTCACGCAATGATTTTTTTAACTGAATATAAATAAATAAATTGCTAAAAAATTTAAACGCACTATGCATCCCTACAAATTATTGACTCTCATTGGATTTAGCCTTATATTCTTCACTTGTGGAAATAATGGTACTTCAAAAAAATCAAACTTTTCAATCCAAATAAATAGTGACAAAACTATTATTTCTAATGCGAAAACGCTTTCTATTGAACTCCTAAATCCAAAACAAATTGATTATGATTCTGTTCAATTGACGTTGGATACCAAAGAAATAACACCCTCTGTAGAATTGGCTACAATACCTTTAGGAGAAAAACTCATAAAGGCCAAGTTTTTTTATGGTTCAAAATTTGAAGTGGCAGTCAAAAAAGTTGTAGTAGTTAATGCTGAGGCTCCAAAATTATACACTTACGAAATTGTAAATACCTATCCGCACGACATCACGTCTTATACACAAGGGCTTGAATTTTATAAAGGAGAACTTTATGAAAGTACGGGACAATATGGTGAATCTAAACTGAGAAAACTAGATTATAAGAATGGAACTGTTCTTGAGAATATTGATTTGAGTGCTTCTTATTTTGGGGAAGGACTTTCGGTTTTAAATGATAAAATCTATCAACTCACTTGGAAAGAAGGTCGTGGGTTGGTCTATGATGTCAATAGTTTTGAACAAATTGAAACCTTTAATTACGGCCAAAGTAAAGAAGGATGGGGACTGTGTAATGACGGACAAAAGTTTTATAAATCCGATGGTACTGAATACCTCTGGTTTTTAAACCCTGACACTCTAGCAGAAGAAGGGTCGATCCAAGCCTACACCAACAGAGGAAAGTTGACTAACCTGAATGAACTGGAATGGGTCGATGGAAAAATTTATGCAAATCGTTATCAAAAAAATGGGGTTGCCATCATCAATCCAAAAAATGGAGCGATCGAAGCCGTTATCGATTTTAAAGCCCTAAAAAAGAAAGTTAGTAAACATCAAGGATTAGATGTTTTGAACGGGATGGCATATAACCCTGAAACTGAGACTTTATTTGTCACTGGAAAACGCTGGGATAAATTATTTGAGGTAAAAATTATTAAAAATTAATGAGGGTATTTGAAGCCTATATTGTAGTAACTGCTGATGTATTTAATAATTAGTAAATCACAACAATATATATTAGTTTGAAAAGTTATATTTTTACAAAAACAGTACACTGTATGAGACGTTCCCTATATTTTATATTAAGTTTTTTTATCCTCATTTTTTGGAGTTCTTGCCGCCAAGATTTCGAATTTACTCCTAGTACAGGTCAACTGAGCTTTTCAAAAGACACGGTCTATTTAGATACTGTATTCTCAAATATAGGCTCTAGTACCTATACCCTAAAAGTGTATAATAATAGTGATGATGATATTTTAATTCCATCGCTCAAGCTTAGTAATGGAGAAACTTCCAATTACCGCATGAATGTTGATGGCATGATTGGAAACGGGACTCTCGCTGGAAAAACATTTGAAAATGTAGAGCTTTTGGCTAAAGACAGTATGTTTGTGTTTATAGAAACTACGATTGACATTCAGCCTTTGGTTGCCTCTGAAACTCAGTTTTTATACACCGATGCGATTGAGTTTGGAAGTGGGCCTAACATGCAAAAAGTTGAATTGGTAACCTTAGTTAAGGATGCTCATTTTATTTATCCGTATAAAGATGCAAATGGGGTTATTGAAACTCTTATTTTTGATGTTGATGGCGATGGTGTAGAAGATGAAACCAATGTACGAGGTCGATTTTTAGAAGATTCCGAACTGACCTTCACCAACGAAAAACCCTATGTCATTTACGGTTATGCGGCTGTCGCTAGCGGAAAAACACTTAGCATAAACCCTGGCGCACGTGTACATTTTCATGCCAATTCTGGACTTTTTATTACCAATAATGCGTCTTTACAAATTAACGGTTCACCGAGTTTAGATCCCGATCTGTTAGAAAATCAAGTTATTATTCAAGGGGACCGTTTAGAACCGCTATACGAAGATATTCCTGGCCAATGGGAAACCATTTGGTTGATAAATGGCAGTGTTAATAATAGCATCAATTATACAACGATAAAAAATGCAACTGTGGGAATTGTGAGCGATGGCAATCAAGACGACCCCACAAAACTCATAATTACAAATTCACAGATTTATAACTCCAGTAATTTTGGAATTCTCGGAAGAGCGACTTCCATCAATGCAGAAAATGTAGTGCTTAATACCAGTGGAGTGTCCTCCTTTGCAGGCACCTACGGAGGCAATTATAATTTCACGCACTCGACCATCGCAAACTACTGGAGTACCAGTTTTAGACAGTTTCCAGCACTTTTACTCAATAACTTTATTGTAGATGCCGAAAATACCGTATTCACAAATCCTTTAGAATCTGCAAATTTCACCAACTGTATTATTTATGGAAACGATAACCCTGAACTGTTATTGGAAAAAATAAACTCTGAAATTTTTAATTTTAAATTCACCAACAGTTTAATCCGTTTTGATGATCCAAATGATTCTTATTCAGATCCCCAATATGATTTTACAAATACGGCGTACTTTGAAAATGTAATGTTTAATAAAGACCCTCAATTTTTAGATCCTGACAATAATCAATTGTACATCGCTATAGGTTCTCCTGCTGAAGGAGCTGGAATAACTTCTGGAAACCTGAATGTAGATATCACAAATACCCCACGCACGTCCCCACCCGATTTAGGTGCTTATAATGCCACGGAGTTTGAAGATTAACTTATACGGGACTTTTACCTTCCGTAATGATAACAACAGGCTGCTATCAAAATCTTTTTATTTTGATATTTAAAATTAAGTGCTCACTCACTTTCAACACATTCCTTTATAAGGAGTAGCTTAGCGTAAAAGAGATGTAGAGGTTGCAGGGCTACAAAAAAACCTCCCAATACAATTAGGAAGGAGGCTTAATTATAAAATATTAAGAGAGACGTCTAAGCAAACAAAGGACGGTGACTCATCAGCGTGTTGACTTGTTCTGAAATTGCTTCCAGTTTTGCTTCATCTTCATGATTATTAAGTACTTGATCGATCAGTTCTACAACTGTTTCCATATCGGATTCTACCAAACCACGAGTGGTAATAGCAGGAGTTCCTACTCGGATACCAGACGTTACAAACGGGCTTTGCGTATCAAAGGGCACCATGTTTTTATTCACAGTAATATCCGCTTTTACAAGCGCTTGTTCGGCATCTTTTCCAGTAATGTTTTTGTTTCTTAAATCAATTAACATCATATGATTATCCGTTCCACCAGAAATCAAATGATAGTCGCGTTTTACAAAGGCTTTGGCCATCGCATCCGCATTCTTTTTAACTTGTAGAATATAATTTAAAAACTCATCGGTCAATGCTTCTCCAAAGGCAATTGCTTTTCCAGCAATCACATGCTCCAAAGGCCCGCCTTGGTTTCCAGGGAAAATGGCAGAATCTAACAATGAAGACATCATCCGTACTTTTCCAGATTTTAGTTTGATTCCAAATGGGTTTTCAAAATCTTTACCCATCATAATAAGGCCACCTCTTGGTCCTCTTAACGTTTTGTGGGTTGTAGTTGTTACAATATGACAATGTGGTAATGGATCATTCAAAATACCTTTGGCAATCAGTCCAGAGGGATGTGAAATATCGGCTAATAAAATTGCACCAACACTGTCTGCAATGACTCTAAAGCGCTCAAAATCTATATCTCTTGAATAGGCAGAGGCACCAGCAATAATTAATTTTGGTTGTTCCTTAGTGGCAATCTCCTGAATTTTATCGTAATTCAAGATTCCGGTTTCTTTTTCAACACCGTAAAATACGGGATCGTATAAACGTCCAGAAAAATTAACAGGCGATCCGTGTGTTAAATGTCCACCATGAGATAGATCAAAACCTAAAATTTTATCCCCTACTTTTAAACACGCATGAAATACGGCGGTATTGGCCTGACTTCCAGAGTGGGGTTGTACATTTGCCCAAGCTGCACCAAATAGTGTTTTGGCACGATCAATAGCAATAAGCTCTACTTCATCAACGACCTCGCAGCCGCCATAATAACGCTTTCCAGGATAACCCTCAGCATATTTATTGGTCAGTACAGAGCCTGTAGCTTCCATTACTTGTTCACTTGTAAAATTCTCAGAAGCAATCAATTCAATTCCATTGATTTGACGGGCTTTTTCAGCTTCAATTAATTCAAAAATTTGTTCGTCGCGTTGCATGTATAGTTGTATTCAAAAGTTATGAGTGCAAAACTAATAATAAGATTGCTTTAATCATATAAAAAATACATATTTCAACCACTATTTATTAAACAGTCATCAACATTTTAACACTTCTATGTTTTGATCAAAATTCTGCAACTATTTAAGCAATTGACAAAAACGCAGTAATACCTCTGTTTTGGTTAATTATCAAAAATATATACCGTCAAAATTCAATAATAAATAAAACTAGAGTAATTGTTTTTTTTTACCTGTGAATTTGATATTTTTGACTGTTAATACACAAAATAATGCAACACACAACGAGTTCTACAAAATTCTCATTTATGGAGTCCTTCCAAACGAATTCAATTTTTGTAATAATTATTATGACAATTATTACCCTTTTGGGTTTTGCTATTATATAACGTTCGCCTCTATTTATATTGTTTATACCAAAACAATAGTTTCCATTAAATATAAAAAATAACAGAATGAAAGTTTTAAAATTTGGAGGAACATCTGTAGGTTCTTCAAAAAATATAATCAAAGTAATAAAAATCGTTAAAGAAGAATCCGCTTCTGAAAACACTGTTGTTGTGGTATCTGCCGTTGGAGGTATCACCGATAAATTACTAATCGCTGCCGATAAAGCTATTCGTAAAGACCAAAGCTACAAGGAGGATTTTGAAGCCCTTAGGCTAAAGCACATCGAAGTTATTGATGGTTTACTAAGTGGAGAAGTGCATGAAGCGACAACTGATATTGTTTTGGACCATTTATCCCGACTTGAAAAGTTGTTAGATGGCGTATATCTAATTAATGAATTGTCTCCAAAAACAACCGACAAGCTCCTCAGTTTTGGAGAATTGATTTCGTCATTGATTATTTATGAAGCGATGAAATCTAAAGGGCTTAATGTGCAATTAAAAAATTCTCAAAATTTAATTGTAACAGATTCAAACTTCACCAATGCCGCCGTTAATTTCGAAGAAACCAATGCAAACATCTCCACCTATTTTGAGAGTAATCAAAAAATGGTAACCATTTTACCTGGTTTCATTTCAAAATCTGAACAAGACGAAATTACAACTTTAGGTCGTGGAGGATCAGATTATACAGCCGCTATTATTGCAGCAGCATTAAACGCGAGTGTTTTACAAATCTGGACAGATGTAAGTGGAATGTTTACCACAAATCCTAAGATGGTTAAGCAAGCAAAACCTATTCATAAATTATCCTATTTAGAGGCCATAGAATTGTCTCATTTTGGAGCCAAAGTTTTATATCCCCCAACAGTTCAACCTGTATTAACAAAGGATATTCCGTTACTTATCAAGAATACACTAGCGCCTCAAGATCCTGGAACTATGATTACCAAAGTTGTGGAAAATGGTTCTCAATCTCCAATAAAGGGCATTAGCAACATCAATAATGTATCGTTATTGACGCTTCAAGGGAATGGTATGGTTGGTATTCCTGGATTTTCTAAACGGTTGTTTGAAACCTTAGCACATTCAAAAATTAATGTGATTATTATTACGCAAGCTTCTTCGGAACATTCAATATGTATTGGAATTTCAGATGCCGATGCCCTATCGGCAAAAGCGGTTATTGATAAAGAGTTTGAAAATGAAATTTCACTGTTCAAAATTGACCCATTGGTCATTGAAACCAACTTATCAATTGTTGCTGTTGTAGGCGATAAAATGAAAAGTCATCAAGGCATCAGCGGAAAAATGTTTAGCACTTTAGGTAAAAATAATGTAAATATAAGAGCTATTGCACAAGGAGCTTCAGAACGAAATATTACGGCTGTGATATCTGAATCTGATGTCAAAAAAGCACTAAACTGTTTGCATGAGCGGTTTTTTGAAGAAGAAGTGAAGCATGTTAATTTATTTATTGCAGGAGTTGGAAATGTAGGAAAGTCCTTAATTGAACAAATCAAACAACAGAAAAAATATATAAAATCCACACTTAAAATTAAGATTAATGTGGTTGCCCTATCGAATTCAAAAACTATGGTTTTTGATGAAACTGGATTAGATCTTTCTAATTGGGAATCCCAATTAAAAAATGGGCAACCTACAGCTCCTATGGCATTTTTTGATGCTTCAAAAAAACAGAATTTGAGAAATTCAATTTTTATTGATATCACGGCCAATGAAGCTGTTGCTAATACGTATCCACATTACCTAAAACAGAGTATTGCCGTAGTTGCCTGTAATAAAATTGCATGTTCTAGTGCTATAGAAAACTACAAAGAATTAAAACAACTTTCACATAAATATAATGTCCCCTTCTTGTTTGAAACAAATGTTGGTGCTGGTTTACCCGTTATTGATACGTTGAAAAACTTAATCATGTCTGGTGACAAAGTCAACACTATAAATGCGGTGCTCTCAGGAAGTTTGAATTTTATATTTAATAATTTCAATCAAAATACAAGCTTTCATGACGTGGTGAAACAAGCACAAACAGAAGGCTACACTGAACCAGATCCTAGAATTGATTTGAGTGGCGTTGATGTCGCTAGAAAATTATTAATTTTAGCAAGAGAAAGTGGCGAAATGCTAGAAATGGAAGACATTCAAAATGAAGCCTTTTTACCCCAAGAGTGTATGGACGCTTCATCCGTTGATTTGTTTTTTGAAACCTTAAAATCAAATGAAACCTTGTTTCAAAAATTGTTTGAAAACGCCAAAGCCAAAAACTGTCAACTGAAATATGTTGCGGAATTTAAGGACGGAAAAGCAAGCGTAGGTTTACAAGAAATCCCAGAGGGACATCCATTTTTTAACCTCGAAGGAAAAGATAATATTGTAATGTTTTATACCAACCGTTATACCGATCAGCCCATGATTATTAAAGGAGCTGGCGCAGGATCTGAAGTCACAGCTTCTGGGTTATTTGCCGATATTATTAGAATTTCAAATAATAATTAATGAACGAAATTAAACTTTTTTCTCCTGCAACTGTTGCAAATGTGTCTTGTGGATTTGATGTTCTTGGGTTTTGCTTGGACTCTATCGGCGATGAAATGGTAATTCGAAAAACTGTAGAGAAAGGCATTCGAATCACAAAAATTGAAGGCTATGACTTGCCTTTTGAGGTCGAAAAAAATGTAGCTGGAGTTTCCGCATTAGCAATGTATGATGCGGCAAAACCCGATTGTGGTTTTGAAATTGAAATCTATAAACATATTAAACCCGGTAGTGGTGTTGGTAGTAGTTCTGCAAGTGCTGTTGGTAGTGTTTACGGCATGAATGTTCTTCTCGGAAATCCATATTCTAAAACTGAACTTACTGCCTTTGCAATGAAAGGAGAAGCCGAAGCGAGTCAAAGTGAACATGCTGATAATATCGCTCCTGCCCTTTTTGGTGGGTTCACCTTAGTAAAAAGCTTGGCGCCTTTAGAAATTCTTCAAATTCCAACCCCATTAGATTTATTTGCTGTGGTAATTCACCCACAAATTGAAATTAAAACCGCTGAAGCTCGTAGACTACTTCCGGAAAATATTTCATTACAACACGCCATTACACAGTGGTCAAATGTTGGAAGTCTAATCCATGGTTTGCATACCAATGATTATGATCTGATCAGTAGATCATTAAAAGATGTAGTTGTAGAACCCTTTAGAAGTCAATTGATACCTGGTTTTGAAAGCATCAAAACAACAGCTATAGAAAATGGCGCTTTAGGTGCTGGTATTTCTGGTTCTGGTCCTTCAGTATTTAGTTTATGTAAAAGTGAAGCGACCGCATTAGCTGTTGAAAAAGCCATTAGAAAAACGTATCAAAAACAAAATATTCCGTTTGAAATATATGTGTCAAAAATAAATTTAGACGGCATTAAACACCTAAATTAAAATCAACTATGAACTTTTATAGTTTAAATAACATAGCACCAACAACAACATTTGAAAATGCAGTTATCAAAGGACTTGCACCTGATAGAGGGTTGTATTTTCCTGAATCGATCACCGCATTAGAGCCCTCATTTTTTGAAACTATCGAAAACCTCTCAAATGAAGATATCGCTTTTGAAGCCATCAAACAATTCATTAGTCCCGAAATTCCCGAAGCCACTTTAAAAACAATCATAGCAGAAACACTCAGTTTTGATTTTCCTATTGTGAAGCTTACAGACTCTATTTCTACACTTGAATTATTTCATGGCCCAACAATGGCTTTTAAAGATGTAGGGGCGCGTTTTATGGCGCGATGTTTAGGGTACTTTAATCAAAATAACTCCAATGAAGTGACCGTATTGGTCGCAACTTCTGGAGATACTGGTGGTGCCGTAGCCAATGGGTTTTTGGGTGTTAAAGGGGTTCGTGTGGTTATTTTATATCCTAGTGGAAAAGTAAGTAATATCCAAGAAAAACAATTAACCACCCTAGGTCAAAACATCACAGCATTAGAAGTTGACGGGACGTTTGACGATTGTCAGGAGATGGTAAAAAAAGCGTTTATTGATGATGAACTCACTTCAAAAATGCAATTAACTTCTGCAAACTCAATTAATGTTGCGCGTTGGCTGCCTCAGTTGTTCTATTTTATGTTTGCCTATAAGCAACTAAAACATCAGTTTAAGAACATCGTATTTTCTGTACCTAGTGGCAATTTTGGAAATGTATGTGCGGGGATGATCGCTCAAAAATTAGGGCTACCCATCAAACATTTTATCGCTTCTAATAATGACAATAATGTCGTTACACGTTATTTAGAATCGAATTCTTATGAGCCAAAACCTTCGGTTCAAACCGTTAGTAATGCTATGGATGTTGGAAATCCAAGTAATTTTATTCGCATCCAAGCCCTGTATAATAATGATTTTGATCGCTTAAAATCAAACCTTTCCTCCTATAGTTTTACAGATGAAGCCACAAAAGAAGCTTTAGACGAAATTTACACAACCACTAATTATATTGCTGATCCTCATGGTGCCGTGGGGTATTTGGGTTGTAAATCGTATTTAAAAACTAACCCCGATGCGCATTGTGTGTTTTTAGAAACGGCTCACCCCACTAAGTTCTTAGATGTTGTGAAAGAAGTTATAGCTGCAGAAATTCCACTACCCCCACAAATAAAAGCGGTCATTGATAAACAAAAGGTAGCCACAGAAATTAAAGATTATCTGGAGTTTAAAGCATTTTTAACACAACTATAAGGCCTACCAATTCCTATTTTTGATTAGATTTGTAGAGATCAAAATTTAATTTGTTATGAAATCTACTGCACTCCAATCAACACATATAGCGCTTGGTGCTAAAATGGTACCTTTTGCGGGTTTTAATATGCCTGTACACTATGAAGGAATCACTAGCGAACATGAAACCGTCAGAAATGGCGTTGGTGTTTTTGATGTTTCTCATATGGGAGAATTTCTTATTGAGGGGCCAAATGCCTTAGAACTTATACAAAGTATTTCATCTAATGACGCGTCTAAACTTAGCATTGGGCAAGCACAATATAGTTGTTTACCAAATGATCAGGGCGGGATTGTCGATGACTTAATTATCTATAAGGTCAAAGAAGAAACCTATCTGTTAGTTGTTAATGCCAGTAATATTGAAAAAGACTGGGATTGGATGGCTTCTAAAAATGTTATGGGTGCAGAAATGAAAAACATTAGTGAGGCCTATTCCTTGTTAGCTATACAAGGGCCAAAAGCAGTGGAAGCTATGCAATCTTTATCTAGTGTTGACTTATCTTCGATTGCGTTCTATAATTTTGTTGTTGCGGATTTTGCAGGGATTGAACACGTAATTATTTCTGCAACAGGGTATACTGGAAGTGGTGGGTTTGAGATCTATTGTAAGAACACAGAGGTGAAACAAGTATGGGATCGTGTATTTGAAGCAGGCGCTTCGTTTGGAATCAAACCTATTGGTTTAGCAGCACGAGACACCTTGCGTTTAGAAATGGGCTATTGTTTATATGGCAATGACATTGATGACCACAGCTCCCCTATTGAAGCTGGACTGGGTTGGATTACCAAATTCACAAAACCATTCACAAATTCTGAAGCACTAAAAATTGAAAAACAAAACGGTCCAAAACGCCGCTTAGTTGGATTTGAATTATTGGAACGTGGCATACCAAGAAAGGACTATAGTATTGAAGATCAATCTGGTAATGAAATTGGCATTGTCACATCAGGAACAATGGCACCATCACTAGGAAAAGGTATTGGAATGGGTTATGTTCTGGCTGACCATGCAGCAGTGGGCTCTGCATTATTTATTTCGATCCGGAAACATAAAGTTCCTGCTAAAGTTGTGAAACTTCCGTTTTACAAAAAATAGCTATATTTAAAGATGGGGTTATTTAAAAAACAACGAATTCTAATCTTAGGAGCGAGCGGATTTATAGGCAATGCAATTTACAAAGAACTTAATGCCTATTATCGAACTTTTGGAACCTATCGATCGCCCAACAACATTTTTGAAAACAATAAGCAGTTTTATCATTATGATTTTGAAGAAGATGATGTTTTTGAAATTCTAAATGTGGTGAAACCAACGGTAATCATCTCTGCCTTGAGAGGAGACTTTTCAGCACAGCTAACAGCTCACAAACATATTTATCAATATGTATCTGATCAAAAAAAATGCAAGATAATATTCTTGTCATCTTCAAATGTATTTGATGCTTATAGTAAATTTCCGAGTTATGAAAATGACACGACGCTAAGCATTAGTATTTATGGTCATTTTAAAATTCGAATTGAGCAGTTATTTTTAAAACTACCAAGTCATAAGGTGGCTATCTTACGTCTCCCTATGGTTTTTGGAGCACAATCGCCACGTACTAACGAACTTAAATTATTATTAGAATTGGACGCTCCTATAGAGTTATTTCCAAATTTGGTCATGAATGTGATTACAGATAAAAAATTAACACAACAGCTGCATTATATCATCAACAGAAAAAAAGATGGTATTTTCCATTTGGGCAGTATGGATTTGGTACATCATGATGATTTTATAAAAGAGTTAGTTTCTAAATTGGGAGGACAAAACCCAAAGTTTAAACTGGTTTATACCACAAATGACGAACGCTATTTGGCGGTATTACCAAAAGAAAATAGGCTTCCAAAACACCTTCAGATGTATAGCTTAGAAGTTTTTGAAACGCTATTTTGACGTTTTATGTCAGATTAAGTTTGTTTTTCATGCTAGCATTTATATTTTTGTTAAACATTATTTTAGAATACAATAACCTATGGGAAGAGCTTTTGAATTTCGCAAAGCAAGAAAAATGAAACGTTGGTCAGCAATGAGCAAAGCGTTTACACGAATTGGCAAAGACATCGTCATGGCTGTCAAAGAAGGTGGCGCTGATCCAGATAGCAATTCTAGGTTAAGAGCCGTCATTCAAAATGGTAAGGCGGTTAACATGCCAAAAGATAATATTGAACGAGCTATTAAGCGGGCTAGCGATAAAAGTCAAGGGGATTATAAAGAGGTGCTGTTTGAAGGCTATGCTCCTCATGGTATTGCGGTGTTAGTTGAAACGGCGACGGACAATAATACACGAACGGTTGCCAATGTGAGAAGTTTTTTCAATAAATGCAATGGAAGTCTGGGCACATCAGGATCTGTTGTGTTTATGTTTGATCATACCTGTAATTTTAGAATTAATGCAGAAGGCTTAGATGTAGACGACATTGAGCTTGAATTTATTGATTTTGGTGCCGAAGAGGTGTTTGCGGATGATGATGGTATTTTGATTTATGCCCCATTTGAAAGTTTTGGCGCTATTCAATCTGCATTAGAAGAACGAGAAATTGAGATTCTTTCCTCTGGATTCGAAAGGATTCCAAATGTCACTAAACCCTTAAACGAAGAACAAATTGCTGATGTAGAAAAATTGTTGGAGAAACTCGAAGAAGATGATGATGTACAATTTGTGTATCACACTATGCAAGAGTAATTATGAGTTCTGAGGTATTTTACCTTTAATGCCCTCAAAAAACGCACGCATAAATTTAAAATCGGCTTCGATATCGTCTGTCGGAAAAAAGGGATCCGAGAAACGATTGACTTTATTCTCAAAATCAAAAGACAACATAACTATAGGAACATTTGCGGTTTTGGCAATGTAATAAAATCCTGTTTTCCATTGTGTAACTTTTCTTCGTGTACCCTCGGGTGCTAATAGCATTCGAAATACCACTCTATTTTCAAATAAACGCGCAATGGCATCAACCTGTTTTTCATTCGCATTACGATGAACTGGTGCGCCGCCAAGCGCTCTAAAAAACCAGCCTGTAAAAGGATTGAAAAGTATTTTTTTTCCTACAAAATTAGCTTCTAATTTTATAGCTGATCTTAGCAATACTCCAATATAAAAATCATGCCAACTGGTATGGGGAGCTGCAATAAGAACCGCTTTTTTGACGGTATTAAAATCATTAAAACCCTTTACTTTCCACCCCAATAAACGATGGTATATAAATTTTGAAATCCTGTGCATTTTTACATTTTAGAATAGAGGTCTTTTAATAGAGTCCTCGTGATTTTTGTCTTCCAGTCATTTCCTATAGCATTCTCCCATAACGGCTCAAGACTTAAAGCAACATCAATCATAATATCAAATTGTTGATCTGTAAGATTTGCACAAAGGCCTTGTGGTAAAGTAATATTATGCTTGGCTTTCATCGCCTTAAACAACTTTACGCCATCAGGATAAAATGCTTCTAGATGATCAAAAACCACACAATTTCCAACGCCATGTTTGGTGCCTAATAAAAATGATAATCCATAACTCATCGCATGGGCTACACCAACTTGAGAATAGGCGATACTCATTCCGCCATGCCAAGAGGCCATCATTAATTTATCTTGAATTTCATTAGAATCAAGATTGCCTAAGAAAATTTCTTTACAGAGATCAAAAGCTGTTTCTCCATAAGTTTTACTAAATGTGTTGATGTATTTTCCTGTAAGCGATTCTACACAATGAATATAGCAGTCCATCCCTGTATAAAACCATTGATCCTTAGGAACACCCTCGGTGAGTTCTGGATCTAAAATCACTTGATCAAAAGGGGTGAAATCACTATTAAGCCCTAATTTCATAGTTGGACCTGTCAAGATAGTTGTTCGAGACACTTCAGCGCCTGTTCCAGAAATTGTTGGAATTCCAACATGATATATGCCTTTATTTTTTATTAAATCCCAGCCTTGAAAATCTTCACTGGATCCATTATTAGTCAACATCAATGCCACTGCTTTAGCTAAATCCAGCAAAGTTCCCCCTCCAATTCCAATAATTCCTGAGGGTAAAATACTAGAACCTAAAATAATATCATTTACCAGATTATCAACTTGGGATGTTTTGGGCTCTTCTTTTGCCGAGATGAAAATAATTTGATCATTATATAGTAAAGGAATTTTAGCGAGTAATACGGCGTTATGCTCAAATACATCATCGACCAAAAATATAAATGGTGCACGTTCGTTAAGGCGCATTGGAGCTAAAATCTCTCCCAATTGGGTGAAGCTACCACGTCCAAAAACAACTTTGGAAACCATCGGGAAATTTTTAAAATTTACATTCATAACTAACAACTACTGAACCCATAAAATTATGGGCGATTCAAATTTTCTTGAAATTTATCTGTAAACTGCCCTACATGATAACCATCTACTAGGGCATGACTTACACTAATTCCAACATTCATTAATAATTTATCTCCGTCTTTATACGTTTTACTAAAAGCTAATTTTGGCACCGAATCTTTGATGCCTGAAAACGGTTCTTTTTGGGACGTAAAACGAAACCATGGTAATGCGGAACAGTGAATACAATCCAAACCATTTACTGGAGGATACAATTCTGCTGATTCATTAACTCGTTGTTTTTCTTTTTCAATATTAGCATTAAATTCTTCAAAATTATCTGAAAATTCAATAAAACTAAATCCAAATGTTTTGTCGGCTCTTAACAGTGTGGCGGAAGCATTTATGACATCAAATTCGAATACCTCGTCTTCAATAATTCTATATTTAAAATTTTTAACGGCATTAATAGCTTTCATACACTCATGAAGGTATAGCGCAAAAAAGCTAGAATTAGTAGCCTTTGACTTTTTAGAGGCTAAAGACACATCAAAAGGGATAGTTAGCCCAAAATACGGATCAACCAAGGCATTAAAATGTTTAAAATGGAGCTTGCGATTCCAGTTTTCTAAATCTATTTTCTTCACTGTATTTTACTTAAATTAATTCTTGCTCCATAAGGTCTTAGCACGTTCCAGATCTTCAGGGGTATCAATCTCAACGCCTTGTATAGTTGTTTCAACCATTTTAATTTTTTTTCCAAACTCTAAATACCGAATACATTCAATTTTTTCTGAAGCCTCGAGCATTTGCATTGGAAGTTTTGTAAAGTCCAGTAAAGCTTTTTTTCTAAAGGCATAAACTCCTTTGTGTTTAAAATATTTAGTAGCTATTGTTTTATCTCTGTGAAAAGGTATTGGGCTTCTTGAAAAGTAAAGCGCAAAATTACGATGATCTACAATGACTTTTACCGAATTTGGATTCTGAATTTCCTCTGGATCTGTGATATGAACCATTAGTGAAGCCAAGTCAATTTCATTTTTTGAATCATCCTCAAATACCTCTAAAACTTTTTCCAAACTCTCTCTTTCTGTGAACGGCTCATCCCCTTGAACATTAATTACAATATCACAGTCTACTCCTTGTACGGCTTCAGCAATTCGATCACTTCCAGACTCGTGTTCTTTTTGACTCATTATGACATTGCCACCATGAGTTTTAATTTCTTCAGAAATAACCTCACTATCAGTCACTACATAAACAGCGCTAAAAAGATTGGTTTCTACAGTTGCCTCATAAGTTCTAAGAATCACACTCTTTCCTTCAAGGTCCTGCATAAGTTTACCCGGAAAACGGGAGGCACTATATCGCGCAGGAATCATTGCTATTATTTTCATTTCATTACTATTAATGAGGAAATCAAAAATACATATTTTTTAATAACTTATGTAAGAGAACATCTATATAATTTAGTCTTCGAAATAATCATCTGGGAAGCCTATAAGGTATAATTTTTCTTTGGCGCGTGTCATTGCTGTGTAGAGCCACCTCAAGTAATCACGATCAATTCCATTGGGCAAATAGGGTTGTTCTACAAAAACGGTATTCCACTGTCCTCCTTGTGATTTATGACAGGTAATGGCATAAGAAAACTTTACCTGTAGTGCATTGAGGTATTTACTTTTTTTAACCCCTAAAAACCTTTTATAGGACGAAGGCTCATCCTCAAAATCTTTTAGAATTTCTTGGTATAATCTATTCGATTCTTCATAAGGAAGTGATGGCGTTTCTAATTTGATGGTATCGAGCATCAAAACCGTTTCAAACGGAGTCATTTTTGGATAATCTACCATCCGAATTTTAACTTCTGCAAAACGAAAGCCATATAATTCCTTAATACTAAAGATTTCTAGAATTTCTATAATATCGCCATTAGCAATAAACCCAGCTTCACTTGTAGGCTTTAACCAGAAATAATTATTTTTAACGATCATTAAAAAATCGCCAGCAGTCAATTCGTTCTCATTGAACAAAACACGGGATCGAATTTGCTCATTGTAAAGATTCGCCCGTTTATTGGAACGCACGATCAACGCCGTGTCTTCATTACCCAAATTACTATAGGCATCATTAATGGCATCCAATATTTCATAACCATCATTCAAACGAACAATGTCTTTAAAGCCATTAAGGTTAAACTCAAAGGAATCAAAATAAGAGTTTGATATGGCTTCTCTTAAATGTGTCGCATTAAATAAAATCCCTGAATCCTCCCCTTGCCTCACAACTTCATCAAGTTCCAACTGGAGGACTTCTTTGTTGTAATTGAGTGCTAAGTTAGATTCGTTTAGGGCTGGACTCAAATCGAGTTTCACAGGAGGAAGCTGTGCGGTATCTCCAATTAATAACAACTTACACTGAAAACCAGAATACACATATTGAATCAAATCATCCAGTAACGCACCAGTTCCAAATAATTTTCCTGGGTTAGATACATCAGAAATCATTGAGGCTTCATCCACTATAAAAAGTGTTTTCTTATGCTTATTTGGAGCGAGGACAAATGACATTTTACCGTTTTTCTCGGCTCGTGGAGCATAAATCTTTTTGTGAATGGTAAAGGCTTCTTTGTTGGAATAGTTACTAATAACCTTTGCAGCTCTTCCTGTAGGCGCCAATAACACTGCATTTTTTTGGGCTTCCCATAAATTTTTCACAAGAACTCCAATAATTGTTGTTTTTCCTGTACCCGCATACCCTTTTAGAACAAAGAGTTCGTTGGCTACAGTACTGAACACAAAATCCGAAAGTTGTTGTAAACCAATGTTTTGTTTAAGGGTTGGTGTAAAGGGAAAGCTCGTTTTTAAGAGTTTATAAAATTCTGAAGTATTCATTTAATTGTAGGCGGATATATATTTATTCAAAGATAGAAATGATTTTTTGTAACATTCACTTTATTGAATAAAAAAAAAGTGTAGATTTGTAAGGTTCCTATAAATATTAAATAACTATGATAATTTTTGCTTTACTCGTTGTTGTCATTTTACTGACAATTGGAATTGTTTATCTTATTGACAAATATGTTCCTAAAAAATTCAAATCTTTTATACTCGCTGGTCTTTGGGTGCTTATCATCTATTTAGGCTATATCACTTTTATGTCTATATATGGTGAAATTCAATTTAATCAGCTTAAAGAAAAACGCTACAAATTAGTTATCGAAAATCTAAAAGATATTAGAGATGCCGAATTAGCACACAGAACTGTAACTGGAC
>JABAYZ010000200.1 GCA_018608735.1 Flavobacteriaceae bacterium
GCCACTTACTTTGCAACCTCTATACTTGGATGAGGCTATATACCAGAGTGGTGGATTTGCTATTAGCGATGCATCCTTTATTATAGTTAGGCTTTATAGGAACGGCTCTATCTACCAAATTTATGGCCCTGCAATATATAACCAGAGTGATACTAACAGAATACTGCTTCAAGATGCAGACACGATCGTCGTTGATTTCACTAATGAATATGACAACATTCTTGGTCACCGCCAAGAGGCGAGAGCATTAAAATTGAGAGAAATTGAAGTACAGTCTGATGCAAGATCAAATGCTGCTGCCAACGTCCTTTCTAGGATGGAGTATGGAAGCATTGCCAGGGAATATGTTTACATCATTGGTGAAGTAATTAAGCAATCCCGTTATACATTACCATTCGAGAATAGGGCCGTCCTTGCAGATGCACTATTGGAAAGTAGTGGTGGGGTGTCGTCTTTGACGGGGAACCCAAAACAGATCTACGTTTTAAGGGGTGGAGCAGACCTAAAAGATTTTGCACCGATTACGGCTCTGCACCTTGACGCAGAAAATGCGGCGAATTTCATTCTTGCTACACGCCTCGAACTAAGGCCAAAGGATGTTATCTTCGTGGGTACGCAACCTATCACAAACTGGAATCGCATGATCAATCAGATTATACCCTCGCTCGGTCTTTCCGACATAAATATACCCTCTTTTAAATAATAATTTCAGCGTCTAGTATTGAGGGAGTTATATAACAGACTGAGAGTGGGAATATTTTAAGAAAGATTTTGACTTGGAAATTTTAAAAAAATGACCATAATGATCAAGTAAATTTTTTATTTCAATTTCAGAAATCCCCAACCTGGGATAGCTACTGGAACGATTAGAGTAGTCAACGCTTTCAAAATGTGCCAGTTGGTCAGCCTAAGTTTGTCCATAATCACCCACATTCGTTCTCTAGAATCGGGTTTAATATCAAGACCTGTTGTTTCAACGTTCTTTAGTTCGTCATGCGCTATTTCTTTATCATTACTCCCAGATTCAATTATCCTATCTTCACACCTTAAAAATTTAGGCAGGAAGCAATACTCAAATCAATGGCACCACCAGCGAATACCATCACGTCATATTTATCAGATTTTAGTAGCTCTGCTTCTTCATTGTAAATCATTAAAAGTAACCTTTTAAAAGAAGCTCTTTTCTAAAAATGCTTTTGCGTGTCTAATTCAGCAAATATTTTTTCGTACTCATTTGCAATAGAAACATTGAAAAGTGGATACAAACCCTGCATCCGCATTTTTAATGCTACTGTCAGCAAGTTGAACATCCAACTGCAAAATTTTTTTGTCTCTACTATCCTCACTCAATTAATGAACCGCTATCGTATTTTGATGATGGTAAGTTAGCAACATCTCCACAAATAAAGTTTTCTGATTGCGAAACTGTTTTGCCCAATTCATTGCATTGTTGTCGAAGTCTATCCCCATAAATTCAATATTATTGAATAGTTCAAGTTTTTTAATGTTATGTACAAAGCCACCATCGCCACACCCATAGTTCATTTGCAAAAGTTCGGAATCTGTCGCCTTTGCTACTGTAGCCCTCTGCACGATTGTAGTTAAAGGTAGCTTGCTTTAGCTTTCCCTCGTATCGCTTTAAGTCGCACGGCTTCTCTTTAAGTTCTTCACGTAGTTCAAGCTGTTCTTGCCGTTCATATTCAAGCTCTTCGTATTCATTTTTGCTTAACCACGTTTGTAACTGACGGTTTTGTACGTTTTCTCCCCGCTAAAGTTTGTCAGCTATTGTTTCTAACTTTGCTAAGCGTTTAGCTTGTTCGGTAGTTAGTTGACGACGCGGATTAGCTTTTTCAATTTTCTCTTGCATCAACTTACGAAGGTTACTACCTGTTTTCTTTTTACTATCGTAACACTCCATCAAAATGAAACTTAACATTTGTATTTGCGATACCGAGCAACAATTTCAAAGCTTTCACAATAGTCGTCGATAACCGAATTTTGTACAACAGTGATGAGCCTCCAAACGACGTAAAGCGGAAAGAAAAAAGAAAAATATGAGCTCCACTTTATTAATCTAATTTCTTCAATTTCGAATCCAACGTCTTCTAACATTTTTATATATTCTTTTGGTGAAGACTTATCGTAAATCACTTTAAATCCATCACCAGATTTATGAGGAAATATAAAGTGCAGTATCTTTTTTTTGATTTCTTGAGGTAAGGCAAGGTTTAGTTTGGCAAAAACTGCATGTTTACAGGGCAGTTTCAAATAGATACTGCCACCTTGGTTAAGCATGTGGGCAAGAATATCGATTGATTTAGTAGCATCATCCACATGTTCGAGAGTATTCAAGCATATAATTTTATCGTACTTCTTGACTAATAATTCATCACTAATATCTGTTAAATCCGTTTTGTATATATTGTCATAATGCTCCTTTGCCTGGCAAAGTTCCTTCATATCAATATCGTAACCGTCATAAATTTCGACATCGCATTTTTTTCTATCAATAAGACATTTTGCGGGTTTTTTCCCACCACCGATATCGGCAACGGTTGTTGTTTTATCAAACCCATCAAAAAAATCATTCAAGAGTACAGCATCGTTTTTTTCAAACGCAAAAAGCTTTTCCAGGAGGCTTGATAATTTTATATTTAAATTTATAAATCCTCTTATCATTTCTCGCCTCGCCCTTTAGCCAAAGCACCCTTAAGCATCCCAGCCGCAAAGCCAAACTCTTTGCATGGACGCTTCACTTCTTTCAGTGCGTTAGCACGTTCGTTCTTCTTTGCTTCAACCATCTGCTGCTGAATTGCTTCCATTTCAGCTTTCAATTCGTCATAAG
>JABAYZ010000198.1 GCA_018608735.1 Flavobacteriaceae bacterium
TTGGAAATCGGGAATAGGTAAAGAAAAATTACGATATTTGCGCGACTCCAAATAAAATTGCTCAAGTGGTGGAATTGGTAGACACGTTGGATTCAAAATCCAATGTCGCAAGACGTGCGGGTTCGATTCCCGCCTTGAGTACGAATAAATCGAAAAGCAAGCTAAAACATAAAGCTTGCTTTTTTGTTTTTGTGGGGTTTTGATTTTCAAAGCGACGCTTTGGGGAAAAACAACCGAAGGGCGTTAATCCCACCTTGAGTACTGATGAAAAGCCGAAACGTTTGTTTCGGCTTTTTTGTTTATTGTTTCACTTCGAAAAATTATGTACTAGCCGTTTCTAACCCCTAACATACATCAACACCAGTTAAAATAAAACCATTAAAAAAAGGCCTCCAAATGGAGGCCTTTTAAAAATTAAATTGGGTTGGTTAAACCTTATTTTACTAACAATTTCTTAGTAGAAGCGCTAGCGCCTTGTTTCATTTTTACAAAATACATCCCAGGGTTTAAGCTAGAGATATTAAGTTGCGACTGTACAGCATTTGCACGCAATACTTGTTTTCCTAACATGTCATACACTGCAACATCTAAAACTTCGTTTGAAGCTGAAGAAAAGTTTACAAAACCTTTAGCAGGGTTTGGATACATTTTTACGGCATTGGCAGAGAAATCTTCTACGCCAGCAGTAGCAGCTTTATAGAAATACACATTGTCATACCAAGCAGTATTATTAAGGTTAGATGTAATAGCAAATTGATTTAAGGCATCGTAATCTGAAAGATCTACAACAACATCTACTTCATTCCATTGGCCTGCTACTAAGGCTGGTGTAGACCCTGAATTGAAGTTAACTTCTTTGAAAATACCTGTAGAAGTTTCTACGAATTTAACGTTAAAAACTTTTCCTATCATGTCTACTTCTGAAGCTATATAAAGATCAAAATGCATGTTGGTAAACGACGATGCGTCAACTGCAGCGAATTCAATACCTTGACAAGGATTTCCTTTATACATTTGTGTTGCATTGGTTGCAATTTGAACCTCAGCAACGGAGCCAGCACCACACCATCCAGCATCAAAATTAGAAATTGCAGTTGAAGTGTAAGCATCGCTATATAGTGATATTACATCACCTGCATCTCTTGCAATCGGACTAGGCGCAGCGGCAGTAGGAGCTGTAAAAGTAGCTGCAGCGACTGCAACCCCAACAATGTTATCAACATAGATAACTCTGTTTACAGCAGGATTTATAAAGGTATTTGTAGTCGCATCCCAAAGATAATGAATAGCAAAAGTACTATAAACACCATTTGCTGTAGTAGTGTTGTCCAGTCCTTCATCAAAAGTTACTGTTATTGTTTCCCATCCACTACCTGTATGAGTGGCAGATGAAACCGAATTTGGAGCTCCCGAAATACCTCCTTGTGCTTTGGGCGCAAAGACAACTGGAGAAAGAGAATAGGCATCTATTGTGATTGTTTTGGTCGTTGTTAAATCCAAATTTTTACCAAGAACAACATTAACACCCTGCCAAATGTCTCCACCAGTGGAAGTTAATTTTGCAACTTGACCTCGAGTACCATCAGTTTCAGGGTCAGGAACTAGCTCTGCTGTTGCGCCACCAAAAGGCCCAAAAACTGATCCAGCCTCTGAAAAGTCTTGTAAATTTTCTTGTGAAAATACTACTGAAAAAACCAGTAGACTCATTAATAATGTAATTTTTTTCATGTTAAATTGTTTTAAATTAGTAATTAACTCAAATATAGTTTAAACTTATTAAAAAATATTCAAACAATTCAATACAAAACTTATACATTGGTGATTATACGTCGAAAAAAAATGAGTATCCACAACAATAACCTGTAAAAATTGAGTATTTAGAAAAATTAGTGTTTATAAAAAACAAGTATTTAGAAGCTTTAAATCGATTATGTATAGGGATTGTATGGTTATTTTTGTTACATGTTGTGTCTTTAAAACTAAACATATCGTATAAATACTGCCAAAAACATACTATTATAGTTGAATTGGTGAACAATTAACTGTAAAACAGTAATTTGGAGACCTCAACCTATAAAAAATAAAAAAGCCATATTATAAAAAAGCCCATACTAGACGGTGGTCACTACCCCTAGTGGTCAGAGCATATATATTTAAATACTCGTTTCCATAGGCCTCGAGTTTATAAACAGACATTCCTAACCATACGAATTCTGATGAACATAATAACAAGCGGTATGGCAGCAAAAACACGCCTTATATATAAGACGCTTAAATACCGAAGAATTGCACAGACACGTCTAAACAAAAAAAAAGCCTCCATTGCTGGAAGCTTCTTTGAAATTAAGGTTGGTTAGTTAGATGCAACTTAATTTACAAGCAATTTTTTTGTAGCGACACTAGCACCTTGTTTCATGTTTACAAAATACATTCCAGGGTTTAAACTAGAGATATTAAGTTGAGACCGTACCGTTTGCGCAGGGATGACTTGTTTTCCTAAAAGATCATATACGGAGACTTCTAGGGCTTCACTTGAAACTGTAGAGAATTTTACAAGCCCACTGGCTGGGTTTGGATATAGTTTTACTGAACTTAAAAACTGATCGTCGACTCCTGCTGTTGGAGCTTTCCAGAAATAAACATTATCAACATACATTGTTGTATCATCTACAATGTCAACTAAAACTTGGTCTACACGACCCTGCGCCGTGGCGTCCCATGTCCCTTGTGCCTGACTAAAATTGCTTATATCTATATCAATACTATTCCATTGACCTGCTGTAAGGCTTGCTATTGGGTAAATAGAGTTACCTTCATGTGGACCGTTTGCTGCATCTAGAAT
>JABAYZ010000092.1 GCA_018608735.1 Flavobacteriaceae bacterium
ATCGCTGATAAAATAGCACTTTCAAATTCGCCATATTTGCGTTCAATCAAAACTGGATTTGCTGTGAGACCTTGTTGTGCCAATTCATCTCTCTGATCCAGTCTGCCTGGGTTGCAAATGCTTGCTACAGGTTTATCGTTAAGCCCAGTTTCGTTAAGTGTGTACACTGAAACCTGGTAAAACCTTGGAAGTGTTCTTTGAATTTCTAAGATTTTATCTTTAACTTCGTTTTTTGTTACGAGAGCTAGCTCATCAGTCGTATCCATTAGTACAGCAACGGTACCTCTTGCACCTTTTTTTGGACATAAACTGTTCTTATCCAGAGCTACTTCTTTTTCAGTGTTCATGGTTAGAAACACACCAGCGCCGACTAAAGCTATCAATATAGCCATAGCCCCTATAACGGTTAACGCCGTACCAACTCCACTACTGGACTTGTTCCGTCTTTTCCTTGACCTTCGGCTCTTCGCCATAAGCATACTCTTTGTTTAAGATATCTAAATTGCGATGCTGTCGAATACCCTGTGCGTATTCTGCCAAAACTAGTTGAACCTGATCGTCTAGGATTTGTTTGGCTTCAGAAATTCTATCTTTTATTTTTTGCGCTTCTCTCGGCTGGAACGATTTACTCGATGAAAGCTCCATTTTTGAAACTATAAAACGGCGATTAAAACGTTCTGGAACTGGCGTGGTTCTAGCCGCTCGGTTTGCTTCAAAGTAATAAGAAAAGAGCGAATTTGCAGCCCTTTGCAATTGTTCATGATGTGATGCGTAAAGGCTCGCTAAACGGTTTCTGCCCGACAAAATATTATCCAATTCCCGTTGCCGGGACGATAAAGCATTACCAATCGCTTTAAGATTGTCGTTGTAGTCCTCTTTAATATCATCCAATTCCTGGATTAAGCTATCGAATTCAACTTTATATTCCTCTTGCTCTTCATCCCAACGCATCTGTCGTTTGGTGTAGCCGGGATAGATGTCTGAAAAAGTTATTATATCAACTAGGGTCACTGTTGCGAACAGTACGCCGATAGCAAAAAGCATCCAACTTTCAAGTTCAATAAGACCAAAAGGATTTTCAACTATGCGTACCAATATGTCGGCACCCGCACCTTCTGCAAAAGTCGCAGCCACCTCACGATAGTGGGCTAGTCCCAAGTTGATTACCAATACCACACCAAGCCAAGCTATAATGCCCACTATCCCTATAAGTTTCCAAACCAAACCGTTTCGGACAACTTGCTTTATCAAATAAAGAGTTAATATTATTGAAAAACCGATATTTAAAATAGCAAAAGATGCTGCTTCAAAGATACCGCCAATTAAGCCCTGCGTGCTGCCTTTTGCGAGGTATGTACCATTGAAATAAGTCTCTAGCACAATCATTATTAAGACGATTAAGACCCGTAAAAACGTGCCAGCCGATGTGGTAAGCTTGGCGGTCCTGTATTCTAAGCCATTAGCACTTCTGAAGTACGAAAACTCTTTTTCAACGTCCAGTAGTTTGCGACGTCGAGTATTCATTTCATTTAGACCACGCTGGATCTGAGCTTGAATATCGCTGATGGCTAAAGGTCCAGCTTGGCGTAGCTCAGAAAAATGGCCCTCGAAGTCTAAATTCGATATTCGCTCGTTGTAGATTAGTATTTGATTTTCGGCAGCTTCGTTGGCAGTTGATTTTGCTGCTTCAATACGTTCCTGAATTTGAGACTCTATTTCATCCGGTATCTGACTATCTTGAGATGGTTGATTTTTTGTGCCTTTTTCAGCGCCAATTTTTTCTAAGTTTAACTCTTTAGCCACTTTTTCGGCATCAAATTGTCCAAAAACCTCTGTGTTCAATTTATAGTCATGCTGAGGCGTTTTGAACGTTTCTATTAATTTAGATAGTGCAGAGTTGGCCATGGATTTTTTCTACTTTTTTCTGTTAACTCAACTTAATCCAAAACGACAATTCATAGCAAATAGATAAAATTTAAATCATTCGGTGACGAATTTGAATTTTGAGAATGTAAATGGGACATTTATATCTTTGCGAGCATTAACTGGCCTACGCTGCTCTCGTGTATCAAGATGGTCCTAACTTCTAAGTTCAGATAGGTGCACTCAATTATGGCTCAGTATCTCAAATCACTCGTTCTAGCTCTGCTGCTTTCAGTGGGGTTTGGAAGTGTAGGTAATGCTGAAAATCACAGCTCTACATCTGCAAATTTCAATCGTTTGGTTGGAGTGGACCTATTTGGTGATGATCTAACTTCAATGGGTATTAAAGGAATAAGACTGGCAGAATGTGAGGCTATTTGTTCTGAGGATAGTTCATGTAAAGCATACAGCTTCATTGAAGATAAACAGTGGTGCTTCCCTAAAAGTGGGCCGGGAGACAAGAAAAATGATGCTACCGTGATAAGTGGCGTTAAGGTTGAATATAATTTTGATTGCTCCAACTCTTTTGAAAAGAATGACGCAGAAGTAGCTTACTGTGACGTTTTAAACCTTAAGCTAACACCTACAAATTTGTCAGATAGAATTGGAGATCAATCTATTGAAAACAGCTCAGAGTTTAAAATGGTGAACCTGGGTGTATACGAAGGCTTTGACTTTTTTACTATTGAAAATGATGAGGATAATTTTACAAAAAATAGTACTCTTTTAGCAGTTAATTGCGGTGAAAACCGATTGTATTACCTATCAAATGCCGCAAACGCTTGGGATGATGATGTTCCACAGCTAATCAAATTTGAGACTTATAACACCCTTCTGTCTTTAAAATGCTCCGATGAGGGGATCGAAATAGCCGATTTTGGGCATTACAAATCATTTTGTTATTCTAGTGTTTATTAC
>JABAYZ010000221.1 GCA_018608735.1 Flavobacteriaceae bacterium
CTCTATGTTGAAAAAATAAATCCACTGACACATAACCAGAGGGTTATACTACATTCTACTGCCCTACTTGCCAATATACTAAACGTTCCACACCATTAACCAAAGAAAAAAAGAAAAAACGAGCTAAAAGGAGATATCATTGATATTATTCTAAAGCCAAAATTATCTTCCCCCACTCATTCTAAATAATTCCGAATATTTACTATTTTACAGGTTTTGAATTAGGCCTAACAAATCATAAACCCGAGAGTAAACAAATAGATGGAAATTACACCAAAAAAAGGTTTTAAAGGATTAATTGAGAATTGGCAAAGTGATATGATTGCAGCAGTAAGTGTTGCACTTATTGCATTACCGCTTTCTATAGGCATTGCTTTGGCAGCAGATGTGCCAGCAATGGCAGGTATTTTTTCTGCAATCGTAGGTGGTGTTGTAACAACGCTTTATCGAGGTGGTCATGTTTCAGTTAATGGTCCTGCAAAAGGAGTTATTGCTGTTATACTATTGGGGCTAGCTGCTATGGACGATGGTACTGGACAAGAATTTAATTATGTATTGGCAGCAATTGTCATTTCTGGTGGTCTTCAAGTCGTATTAGGCTTATTAAAATTAGGTCGCTTTGCTGATATTTTCCATTCTTCTGTGATTCACGGTATTTTAGCAGCAATTGGAATTTACATTTTTGCAAAACAAATTCTTGTTGCTTTAGGTTCGAATTCTGATAGTTCAAACGGCGCCATACAAAACCTAGCGGATTCGGTTTTGTACTTACCCAATGCCAATCCATTTGTGGTCATTATTTCTTTAGTAGGTCTTCTTTTGTTGCTATTTCATTCAAAAATTAGTTATCGATTTTTTCACCTTTTGCCTACACCTATGTGGGTGATTGCTCTTTCAATTCCTTTTGTATATGGTTTCAATTTCTTTGAAGATCATATAGTTTCATTTTTTGGAAAAACTTATGAAGTTGGACCCACTCCCACCCACGCCGACCCCCGTATCACGTTGGCCCCGCTTTATTATTGGATATGCCCGATAGTATTTGGAATTCTGTATTACATCCTAATTTTGGAATGATTGATACTATTGAATTTTGGACAACCACATTATCTATTTTAGTTATTACGAGTATTGAATCATTAGCCATTGCAAAAGCGGTTGATAAAATTGACCCATACAAAAGAAAAACAGATTTGAATAAGGATTTGACAGGAATTGGATTGAGTACCATGGTGGCTGGTTGTATTGGAGGGTTGCCAATTATTGCCGTGATTATTAGAAGTACCGTCAATGTCCATAACGGAGCTAAAACAAAGTGGTCTAATATGTATCAAGGGCTATTGTTATTGATTTTCATTTTAGTTTTGAGTCCAATACTGGGAAAAGTTCCATTATGTGCTTTTGCTATTTTATTGGTTTATGCTGGATTTAAATTGGCTTCACCAGCTGTATTCAAACAAATTTATAGTCATGGAATTGAGCAATTGATATTCTTTATCGGTACAATGGTTTTAACCCTTTATACCAATTTATTAATTGGATTATTTGGCGGATTGCTGTTGGCGTTGGTCAGTCATATGTTTTTGGCAAGAGTGTCCATTCCTCAATTTTTTAAAATGATTTTTAACTCTGGTTCAAATTTAGTTATGAAACCAGATGGCAGTTATTGTTTAAAAATTAGAGGCATAGCTAATTTTTTAGGTCTCATAAAAATCAACAATTTAGTTGCCCAAATTCCTGCTGGAGCAAACGCGACAATTGATTTATCAGAAAGTCGACTGGTGGGTACTACTGTTTTGGAGGATTTATATGACTTCCAAAAAATCCAACAAAATACTGGCGGGAATATCAAAATCAAGGGATTAGACAAACATATTTCTTCTACCAATCATAAATTGGCTACCAAGATCAAGATTGATGCAATAGAACCACTTAACCGGCGACAAAACAAGCTTAAAGAAATGGCAGAAAGTTATGGATGGGATTTTCAAGTTGAGCCTGTCGAGGATTTGGAGTATTTTAAGTCCTTTTATTTTTTCAAATCACGACCGATTGAGGCAGAATCTAATTGTATTTCTGACCCAAATAAAGACTTGCCCATCAAATTAATAGATGTGACTTTTGAGGAAGGCGTAGATATCTTTCCCGATGAATATAAGACCACGATTGGATTATTGAAATTACCTTTTTCAATTCCAAAATTCATCATTGAAAAAAAGGATTTCTTAGATAAAGTACTACCTATTTCTGAACATTGGGATATTGATTATTCGGTCTACAATAACCCTCCGAATGATTATATCGTAAAGGTGAGCGATATTGAAGCAATGGATGCCTTTTTGACTGACAAACTAAAAGTATTGATTGAGATTAGTGGCCTACATCATCTTGAAAGCAACGGACAAGCCATCTTAATTTTCAGCAATAATTTTGTGCTTGCTCAAGCGAAAGATTATATTAAGATGATTCAATTTATCGAAAACTTTAAATCAATGATTAAAAAATAAAAATATAAACTGTGAGGAACAATGTGTATGACATTCATTGCCAGGAAAAGCTGCCAACGATGTATACACGAGGCCGTTCTCTACAAGCTAAAAAACTAAACTCTACTTCGGGCTGCCAACGATCGTAAACGCTCTGTATGGCTTTGTATATTTCTATCAAGATGATTATAATAGTGGCTAGGACAAGCATCACCTCTGACAACACCTTATTCAAATAAAAATCCCCAACTAATTGAAAATCAAATAGTTAGGGATTGTTTAAGTTGACCTACAAGGACTCGAACCTTGAATAACAGAACCAAAAACTGCCGTGTTAC